>JAYSTZ010000691.1:0-16876 GCA_043719365.1 Verrucomicrobiaceae bacterium
CGATGGCGTGGTATTGGTGCGGCGGCGTTGGTGAGGTCGTTGAGGGCGTCTTCGAGGTCGCGCTCGTCGAGCAGGAGGTGATACGTGTTTTCGAGCGTCGCGTCCGCTCCGATGATGCGCAGCGTCTCAAGCGCGGCGGCGATGTGGGTCTGTGCTTGGTTGCGGAAGAATCCTTTGTCGCCAGACTGTCCGAGCGACGACGCGGTATCCACGACGGCCTTCGCAAACGTGTTGTAGGGGATCGTCACGTCGGACGTGAGGTTGTATGTGTGGCGTGGCTGCCAGTCCGCGCCCGCGCCCTCGGGACGCACTTGTAAGAGGATCAGATCATCCTCGCGTCCGAAGTGCTTCGCCATCGCGCACAGCGTCTCCCAATACAGCCCCTTGTCATCAATGCACAGCCCGCCCCAGGTCGGCTCATTGGTAAACACCTGGTGCAGCAACGGAGTAATGCCGGAGCGCGTCTTGCCGGAGCCCGTGTCGCCCGTGATGAGCCAACCACGGCAGAAGTCCTCGCGGGTCCAGACGAAGCCGCCAAGCCGTGCGACGACTCGTTTGCGTGGACGCTGAGGCATCACGATGAGGATGATGAGCGCGAGCAACCAGGCGCTTCCGATGGATGCGAGGAGAACTTTTGCGGGAAGCATGGCGTTCACTTTGGCGTTTGTCTCGCGGTGTCAGCGGGCGAAGTCTCCCCTTCGGGTGGAGCGACGGTGAACGGCAACTTCGTCGTGCCCACGGTGGGCGCGGAATGGGCCGCGAGTGGTCGCGGCTGTGGGCGTCGTCGTGGGTTCACTTGTGGGCGGTCTCGTTGCTCGATCACCTCGCGCACAAAGTTGCCGATTGTGTCCACGGCAATGGTCACGCCCGCGGCGACGAGCAGTTCGCGGATGATGTCGTAGCTTGCGCCCTTCTCGCGGAGCTTTGCGATTCCGTCGCGGAAGGGCAGCAACTTTGCGTAGCGGGCCTTGCAGACTGGCGTAAATGCCCGGACAGCCTCGTCAAATTGTGCCGTCTGCGCGGCAGTGTCGGTGGTCTGTTTCATATCGTGATGAACCGATGCGTTTTCGCGGATGTCGCCCTCCGTCCTCGGACACTTTTTCTAAGCTCCGCTTAGACGTAGGGCGTCCCTCTTCCAAACCCACGGCGCATTGCCGTGGGCTGGGAAAGGTTTCCAGCGGGCTTACCGCCGAAGCAGGTTGTTGCTTGTTTTGTTTGCGACCCATACCGCGGTTCCATCGAAGCAAAGTCCAAGTGGACTGTTTCCGACTGGCGATGTGTCGATGAGTTGCCCAGTGATGCAATCGAGTTGAGTGACCGTGTTGGAGCCTGAGTTCGTGACCCAAATTGAGCGCCCATCGAAAACGATTCCGGCGGGTGCAGTTTCGACAGTGTACGTGCCGATGACTTCGCCGTTTTGGTTCAACCGCGACACGCTATTCGCGCCTTGGTTCGTTACCCAAATATGCGTTCCGTCGAAGCACAGCGCCTCGGGCTGGGCACCGACGGTGAAAGTGCCGAGGACGTTGCCATTCCGCGGGTCGAGTTTCGCGACAGTGCCGCTGCTGAACGAGCACACCCAAATCGATGAACCATCGAAGCAAATACCGCGTGGAGTCGGCACGTTGTAGGTGCCGCTCTGCACGGTGTTGTCACTCGCTTTGATCTTTGTGAGCGAGTTGCCACCGGTGTTTGCCACCCACACGAATGTGCCGTCGAAACACAAATGACTCGGGGATGCTCCAACGGCAACTGTTGCGGAAACTCCGCCGGAATCCGCGTTGAGCTTGCTCACGGAGTTGGTCGTTTTGCGCGTCACCCAAACGAAATCTCCCGCCGCCGTGCAAAACTGCGGCGAGCCCGATAGTGCGAATCCGCCGACGAGCGAGCCATCGAGCCGGAGCTTGGAGACCTGGTTGCTGCCGGATTCCGCCGCCCAAACGTAGCTGCCATCGAAGCAAAGTCCGACGGGCTGCGAGGTGCCGCCTAGGGACGTGGTGACGTACGCGGTGTTCGTGCGAAACCAGCGCAGCGTGCCGAGCCGTGTCGGGGTGAGTCCGCCGAATGCGAGCGGCCCTGCAGGCCCGACAGGGCCGGGTTCACCAGCATCTCCTTTCGGTCCTTGCGCGCCGGGGATTCCTTGTTCGCCGGTGTCGCCTTTTGCTCCCTGTGGACCTTGCGGACCGACAGCGCCAACATCACCCTTCGCCCCGATTGGGCCAGCGACGCCTTGCATTCCAATGTCGCCCTTTGGGCCGGCCGGGCCTTGCGGACCAGATGCTCCGGCGTCACCCTTTACCCCGATTGGACCTGCCACGCCCTGCAAGCCAGCATCGCCTTTTGGTCCCACTGCACCTTGCTGGCCGGTTGCTCCGGTGTCGCCTTTCGGACCGGCAGGACCAGCAATGCCTTGTGGACCGGTCGCGCCGATATCACCCTTTGGACCCACAGCGCCTTGAGGGCCGACAGCTCCCGTGTCGCCCTTCAAGCCGAGATCACCTTTGGCACCGACTGGTCCGATAGGCCCCGGAACTCCTTGCAAACCAGTGTCGCCTTTCGCACCCGCAGGACCCGCTGCTCCCTGCGGGCCGGTTGCACCGATGGGACCGGAGATCCCTTGCGGCCCGGTCGCACCCGTGTCGCCTTTTGAGCCGGTGGCTCCGGCTGGACCTTGCGGACCTGCGTCGCCCTTCGGCCCTGGCTCGCCCTGCGGTCCGGAATCATCCCCGCCGTCGAGCACGACATCGAGAACCGGTTCATGACTGCTCGCTGCGTTTTCTTTTGAGTCGAACGATGCGACGATTCCGCCCACGCCGAGTGTGAATTGCGGTACCAGTGCGATACCGTAATTGGCGGTCGTTCCTTCCACCCAGCCGCGCACAATATTGGTGACATCGAACGTCACCCAATGCCGCTTCGTCGCGAGCGTGGCCGGGGTCGCTGGCTGCGTGGCGTTTCCGATGGTTGGCGCGTTGACGCCCGTGATTTCGCTTTCATTCCAGGGCGACAACACCGGCACAACGTGGATCGCACCGGGACGTTTGATCGACGCGCAATAGACGCGGAGCGTTGCTTTGCTCACCGTAACTCCGGGGCCGATGGGGAGATTCGCGAAGTCAAACTTCACGTAAGCCATCCGCCCGACGCCCTGCGCAGTCGCGGCGACGCCGAGGGTCGGCTGGGTGTGATAAGACGCGCGAGCCAGCGCGCGATTGATGGTCGTGTCGTCGCTGAGAATTGCGTTCGTTGCGTGACTGGATTGCAACACCGCGAGGCTGGCGAGCAGTGCGATGGATTTGGCAAGAATGTGTGATGTGTTTTTCATGAGGACCGCGTTGTCGCACGTTTCCGAGGCCGCCCTGCTCCCGTTGCGGCGCAACTGCGCAGCGTCCGTCCGCGAGACTGTTGCGCGATGCTGTCGCCGAAGACTCAATACAACCTCGCCAATGCACGGAGCTATTTCGCCGAGCATCTATGCGTCGGTGATTACTACACCGAAAGCGAACGCGTCCGCGGAGAGTGGCTCGGTGTCGGCGCTGCGATGCTGGGATTGTCGGGCGTGGTGGAGCAGGAGCAGTTCATCGCACTATGCGAAAACCGAAACCCGCAGACCGGCGACCGGCTCACCTTGCGAAACAAGACCACGCGCCGCGACGGCGAACGCGAAGTGGCAAACCGGCGCGTGTTCTACGACTTCACGCTTTCGCCGCCAAAGTCGGTTTCCGTCGCGGCGCTCGTAGGTGGCGATGAGCGAATCTCGGTCGCGCATGGGGATGCGGTGCGCATCGCAATTTCAGAGCTGGAGCGATTTGCTGCGACACAGGTTCACGCTGGTCGAGAGCATCGCGACCGTATGACCGGCAATGTCGTCGCCGCGCTTTTCCAGCACGACACGTCGCGTGCGCTCGATCCCCATTTGCACACGCATTGCATCCTGTTCAACGCGACGCACGACCACGAGGAAGAGCGATGGAAGGCGCTGCACAATCACACGATGCTCGGTGCACAGAAGTTCGTGGAGAACGTTTATTACCATGAGCTGGCGAAGGCTCTCCGCCGACTCGGCTATACCGTGGTGAACAATGCACGTGGAGACTTCGAGCTCGCGGAAATCCACAGTTCGGTGCGCGAGTGTTTTTCAAAACGGCATAGGGAAATTGATGAGAAGACTGCAGCGCTGCTTGCAACCCACGCCGGGAAAGCGAGCGGCAACGTAGCCGACATCCGCGAGCACATCGCGCACAAAGACCGCGGACGAAAGCTTCCGTCGATGCCCAAGGAGCAGTTGCGGGAGTTTTGGCGGCGCCAAATGTCTGCGAATGATTTCGCCGCGCTGGAATCCCCGAGGTCGGAAGTCCATCCGATGGAATCTGTGACCGTAGTGGATGCGGTTAATTGGGCGGAGGAGCATCTATTTGAGCGGCGCTCCGTTGTTTTCGAATACGAAGTCTGGAGGCACGCGCTCGCTCGTGGACGAGGAGCGGCGTTCACCCTCGACGAACTAAAAGCCGAAACTGCGAGCCGACCGTATCTCCGCGCCGAAGCGGGGAAAGTTTCCCGCCAAGATGTGCTCGCGCGTGAATGGAATCTCGTCGAACTCGCCAGACGCGGTTGCGGAATATTCCGCGCGCTTACGGATTCCAGCCTCTGGCACCGCGACGACCTTGCACCCGATCAGCAGACAGCATTCGCGCAGATCCTTTCATCACGCGACTTCGTGACCCTATTCCGCGGCGGTGCGGGCACCGGAAAGAGTCATGTTCTCCGACGAGTGCAGGATGCGCTCAGCGCGTCGGAGCTCGCGTCGGTTGTCCTCGCTCCGCAGCGCCAGCAAGTGCTCGACCTCGGTCGCGATGGTTTGTCGAACGCGCAAACCGTGAGCGAGTTTCTTCAACGGGGCACTCTCGCCAACGGCAGCGTCGTTATCGTGGACGAAGCCGGGCAAATCGGCGGCAAGCAACTGCTTGTGCTGCTCACACTCGCGCGCGAAACCGGCAGTCGCGTCATCCTTTCTGGTGACACCCGTCAGCACGGCCCGGTGGAAGCGTCGGACGCCCTGCGTGCCATTGAACGCTATTCGGGCATCCGCCCCGCAGAACTCAACAGCATCCGCCGCCAGGACCCGACGCGCGGACGAACGTCTAACGAGAAGACTTCCATCGCGTTGTATCGCGCCGCCGTCAAAGCAGCCGCAGAAGGCGACTCATCCGCGTCTTTTGATGCACTGCAAAAACTCGGCGCTATCACCGAATGTGCGCCCACCGAGCAAAGCAGGAAAATCGTCGAAGCATATCTGGCGCTGGCGAACTCCGGCGAATCCGCGCTCGTGATATCGCAAACGCGAAACGAAATCCGGGAACTCAATGAAGCCATCCGCGATGGCCTGCGAAGTTCGGGCAAACTCGGCAGCGGTGAAGTAACTGTCCAGACGCTTGAAGCAGTCGATTTAACCTCCGCACAAAAAGCAGATGCTCGCTTTTACCCAGCCGATGCAGTCGCGGTGCTCCGCCGCGCAAAAGGAGCCGACGCGCGAGGCAAGGTCGTCGCTGTCACTGCGACGGGGGTAGTTCTCGAACTCGCTGGCAAGCTGCGCAAAGTGCAGCGCAAGGACTTGGACCGCCTGATGATTTGCCGGACACGTGACCTCGCCGTCAGCGCGGGCGACCGCTTGCAGATCAAAGCCAACGCCCCAAGCGCCGACGGCCGCAAACTCGCGAACGGAGAGATCGTTTCCGTCGCCCGCATTTCCAAAGACGGAACAATCACGCTCGAAGACGGACGAATCATCCCTGCCGAGTTCCGCCAATTCACCCGAGGCTACGCCGTCACGTCCTACGGCTCGCAGGGCAAAACCGTCGAACACGTCCTCTTTTCCGACTCCGCCACGCGCGCCGCGACAAACGCCGAGCAATGGTACGTCACAATATCGCGCGGGCGAAAAAGCATCCGCATTTTCACCACTGACAAAGCGCAACTCGCCACATCGATCCGCCGCGCCGGCCACCGCGAACTCGCCCTTGATGTCTTTCCTCATCCGTCCAACCGCAACCTGCGGCAACAAATCCTCCACGGTTTGAAACGAGGCCGGGAATTTGCCCGCCGCGTCTGCCTCGATATTTGCAGCCGCATCTCTCCCTGCACGAACAGCCAAAAGCGGCGCACGTCAATCTCACCATGAAAAGAACATCAATCGACCCAACAACCCCAACCGCACCAGTCTGCTGGCAACGCGAGTCGGCAACGGTGTGCCTCCGCATCGAACTCGAAAGCGGTGAAGTCCACCTTCTGCCGTATAATCACCTCATTTCCGCCCGCCTGACTCTCGGCACCGGCGGCACCGAATCATTGCAAATCACCTTCTCCGCCCACGAAGTCCAAATCGAAGGTCAACACCTCCGCGACCTCCTCCTCGGCATCCAAGACTTCGCCATCAAATGGCTCCGCCCCGTTCCGGAGCGATACCACGATGTCGTGCATCTTCGGGTTGGCGCAATCACGAGCGTGAAGATCGCGCCTGCGGATTGATGCCTCTTGGCTCCGCGGCGAGCGCATCCATGAAGGACGTTCTGCGAGAATCGCCTCCATTATGAACTCTGCACGCCTTCGCTTGAGTGCCGACACGACGAAGATATTTTTCCGAGATGGTTGGCTGATTATTGAGGTTGCTGATCCGAGCACTTTCAAAGACGAACTGGCACGGAGTGAGGGTGAGCAATTACTGACGGTTGCTGAGGTGAGCAAGCAGACGGGCTTCACTGCGGGGGCAGTTCGGGATTGGATTAAGAGGGAAGTTCTTCCTGCGAAGAAGGTAGGGAAGCAGTATCGTGTGCGTGAGTCGGATTTGAGCGACTTGTTGAATGGAAAGCCGACTCCGGCGAATCCGAGTCCCGAGATTGGCAGGCGCAGAAGGAAGGCCGTGGTGGTCTGAACTGTGCGCTCTATATCGCTCCGCTCACCCAACGGAGGAAAGGGTGATTTGCTCGCTCCTTGTTTTGAAGGGGCCACGGGACGCTGAACCACTTCAATCCTTCATCAAACGTCTTTGCCTCCAAGTAATGCCGTTTGACCATTTGAATGGAGTTGCCCATTTCCAGTGCGACTTGCGGGACGTTTTGGGTCAACGCGGTGCGGTAGCTTCCAAAGGCGTGGCGGAGCGCGTTGTGTTTCCACTTGAACGCGGGATCCTCCTTTCTCACCTTGGCAATGATCTGTTCGATTTCACGCTGCGGGACTTTATCTACGCAGACTGGTCCTTGTGAGTTGCGCCAAGGTAAGAGGGATTCTATCAGCGTGTCACACATCGGGATGATTCGGCGCTCGTTCACTTTTGTGACTTCCGGCGGGAGGTCGATGAGTTTTTGTTCCCAGCGCATGGTGGACCAGTCCATCCGAAGCACTTCGAAAGTGCGAATTCCTGCGTATGCGCTGATCAATATCCACGGCATCCAAACGGGGCGCGTGTTTGCGATGATGATTTGCAGGTCTTCTGGCGAAAACATCTCCACGGTTTTGCGGGCGACTTTCATTTTTGTGATGTCTTCGGCCTCGGTCGTCCGATCCTTCGCCAAGTACCGCTGCGAACGAGCATATCGAAAGAGGGTGACGATCTGGTCGCGGAGGTTGTTCCAGCGGCGGGGACCGACTTTGCAGGCATTGAGGAATTTTTTGATGTCAGGAGCTTGGATTTTTTCGATCTCGTCCGGCGCGGTCCTCGCGAAAGCCTTAAGGTCGTCCTCCAGACGCTTGACGTATGTATCTGAGAGTTTTTCCCGCCGTTTGGCTTCAATAAGCTCTGCGATAACTTCGGCGACTTTCTTTCCACGGAAAGGAGCTTTGCTTCGTTCCCACTCGCGAACGGCTTGAAGCACGGTGTAGCCGTACGGTTCGACGATTTCTCGGGCGAGATTGTATGACTGCCGATCATCCAGAGTCATCGATCCGGCGACTCGTTCCTGCAAAGCATCGGAGACTTCTTTAACCAATTCCTCAGCCTCTTTCAAAGTTGCCCTTGAGCGGCGTTGGCGATTTCCATCCGAGTCATACCAAACGACCATGCAACGCCCCGAATCGAGGCGGTAAGTCGAAATCTCGTGACCTTTGACGGCAGTAACCTTTAACGGTGCTTTCACACCGCAATTTGTCACAAATTGTCACACGACTCAAGTTGAACTTACTTTTCTCTGTAGAAAAAGTGGAGGCGAGGGGAGTTGAACCCCTGTCCTAGCCGCTATTCCCGCGAGCTTCTACATGCTTAGCCTCACCGTTGCTTTAGCCCCTGCGATGCGGGTGGACGCGCTTCGCAGGGCCGATTGTCCACGGGTTTTCTCATTCGCTGCGGCGGTCAATCCCGCTTCGAACCAGCCTCTAGTATTGGCTCCCGGCGTAGAGGCGTCTGCCGGAAACCACTGGTCCTATTAGGACACTCCCGCAGTTTAGGCCGCGAGGGCGTACTCACTCTCGAAAGAGTCAGTCGCATCGACAACATTGCTGTTGGCGTTTGTTTTGTTTTGCCCAGAGGATTTTACGTGGCCAACCAGGCTTCCACGGCATGCGACCAGCGGTTCAAACAGTCAGTCGAAACCAGTACGCCCCCTTTATTTTTCGGGTGATGCGAATCTAATCGGGAGCGGCGCACGCGCAAGCGCTCGTTTCGGATTTTTACGCGGGCGCCGGGGCCGCATTGCGGTTTATTCTGTTTTTGACTGTCGGTTTCTAAATCCCAGTCTTGCACTCCGGAAGTGGTCCGCCTTTATCTTACATGCATCCATGTCATTGAACGCTCACGACCGTGCTGAAGCCCTTATCGAAGCTCTCCCGTATATGCAGAAGTTTCGGGGGCAGCTTTTTGTCATTAAATATGGGGGCAGCGCCATGGAGGATGATCAGGCTGTGGATCGGCTGCTGAAGGATATCGTGTTTCTTGAGGCGGTGGGGATAAACCCGGTGGTGATTCATGGCGGGGGGAAAGCCATTACTGAGAGGATGCGGCAGTCGGGGCAAAAGGCGCGTTTTGTAAATGGATTACGCTGCACCGACAAGGAGGCCATCGGTATTGTGGAAGACGTTTTGGACAATGTGATCAACCCGGACATTGCAAATCGAATCAATGCATTCGGGGGATCGGCGATGGGGATTCACGGGAAAAATGTTCTCGTAGGCAAAAAACTTCCACTCCAGCGTGAAGGTGCCGAGGAAGTGGATCTTGGTTACGTCGGAGAAGTGGTGGATGTAATACTGGAGGAAATCACGAAGCTTGTGGAAAGGGAGGTGGTTCCTGTCATCAGCCCTTTGGCGAGGGATGAGGCAGGCGTCGTTTATAATATCAACGCCGATATCGCCGCCGGCGGAGTTGCGGGACGGCTCCGGGCGGCCAAGATGATTTATGTGAGCGACGTTCCCGGTCTGATGCGCGATCCGTCCGATAAGGCGTCGCTGATTCCCAGTGTGACCAGGGTGCAGATAGAGAAGCTGGTGGCTGATGGGATTATTTCGGGCGGAATGCTTCCCAAGGTGGAGAGCGCTCTCGCCGCGCTCCGGCAGGGAGTGCAGAAAGTTCACTTCATCGACGGACGGACCCCGCATGCCCTTTTGCTGGAGGTCTTCACGAATCAGGGGATCGGGACGGAAATCGTCGGCTGACGAAAAACCAAAAAGTTTCCGATTTCTCCCTTGCACCCAGCAAGCGAAGTCCGTATCTATCCCGCCCTTTCTCGCCGGAACATCCGAATTTTATGCCGAAATCGAAGCCTAAAAAAGCAGTCACAAAAAAGCCAAAAGCCGCACCAGCAAAGGCTTTGAAGCCTTCTGCCAAAGTGCCAGCATCGAAAGGCAAGGCTCCGGCCAAGGTGAAACCTGCTGTAAAGGTGAAGAACGCCGTGAAGGTCAAACCCGTCGTTAAAGGGAAACCTGCTGTAAAGGCGAAAGTCGCCGTGAAGGCGAAGGCGAAGGCAATCGCACCTGTGAAGAAAACTACAAAAATTCAGCCCAAAGCTGAAACAGCAAAGAAACCCGCGACGAAGGTCGTGGCAAAAGTAAAAGAAGCGGCAGCAAAGAAGCCGCCGGTAAAACGGCCGACGCCAAAAGCAAAAGAGCAGGAAGACGAGGAAATCTTCGTCGTTCCCAGACCCAAGGGCCCAATCAAGATCACTCCATTCCAGAAAGGCCAGCGTGAGAAGCTCCAGGCGCTCCGGGATTTGATCTTGGACAGCATGGCAGGTGTCGCAAAAGACACTCTCCGCTCCCGCCCCGAAGGTGGCGAGGCGAGCGCGTTCGGAATGCATCAGGCGGACGCGGGGAGCGATGCTTACGACAAGGATTTTGCACTCTCGCTCCTCTCTCAGGAGCAGGATGCTCTCTACGAGATTGAGGAAGCGATGAAGCGCGTGGACGCGGGAACCTACGGTCTCTGCGAGATGAGTGGAAAACCGATTCCTGTGGCTCGTTTGGAAGCCCTTCCATTTGCCCGTTACACTGTTGAATGCCAGACCGAGATCGAGCGCACGAAGCGCCATCAACGGTCCCGCGTTCCAGTTACATCCCTTTTTGGTCTCACCGACGCTGACGAAGAAGATGGCGACGGCGAAGAAGCTGAAGAAACCCCGCAGAAACCTCAAACAGAAGAATAACGAACAACTATGGCGCGCGAATTTATCATCCTCGAATGCACTGAGGCGAAAGCGGAGGGCAAGCCTGTCTCCCGCTACATCTCCAGTCGCAACAAGAAGAGCCCGAACACACCGACCCGGCTCGAAAAAGTAAAATACAATCCGAACCTGAAGCGCCGTACGCTTCATCGTGAAATCAAGTAATCATGAGTCAGCCTAAAACACCGCAACGTCGGACAAACTTCCGCAAAGCCAATCGCATGATGCCCCGGCGTCGTGTGGACATCGCTCTCGAAGCGATCGACTGGAAGAATCCTGAACTCTTGAAGCGCTACGTGACTGAAGCAGGGAAGATCCTTCCCCGCCGCACAACTGGCGTGCCTGCACATTACCACCGTAAAATCACCAACGCCATCAAGCGGGCCCGTCAGGCTCTCCTGATGCGCTAAGGCGATTTCCTACACTACACTTTTAAAATCAGGACGCGCTGGAATACGGCGTGTCCTGTTTGTTTGTTGAGAAATAGCGACGATTCTTGAGGCTTCGCTCGTGGCTCGCCCCGTAGGGCTATGGCACTATCGCGAATTCAGGCGTGAGGAGTAGAGCCCACAAGGCATCTTCAAACCGATCCCGCCAGTCGCTGGTCAGGCGCTGAGTGGGCGATGGGCTGGCATTTACGTCGCGCTCGATATCCAGGACGATGCGGGTTGCGTCGGGGTTCAGGTGGTTTGCCCAGGATACGGCCTTCGTGCTGTGCGGGCACGGTGCTGATCGTTCGGCACCGGTGAGTCGCGTGTCGTAGCCGGTGGAAAGCGCGGCGGTCATTTTACGGAGTTCATCGGTTGACGGCTCGCGGTTCAGCACTCGCAGGAAAAGGTCGCGGGTCAGCGACTCGGCGGGCTGTTTTTTTAATGTGAGTTCGGTGAACGCGCTGTCGTCGTGGGCGGTGGCGAGGATTTTGCCGAGCGTGCCGTTTGCGAGGAGTGCGGGTTGGGCGACGTTTGCGTCGTGGTCGCGGGTGCTGCGGGGTTCGGGCCGGCTTTCGCGCCATCCGTATGCGGCGAGGAAGTCGGTGTAGATTTGCGCGCGCGGCTTTGCCAGCGCGGGGCGGTCGCGTTCGTTGCTGAGGCTGGCAAATTCCCATGCGCGACTCGGGACGCCGAGGTTTGTGTGCGCACTCGGATCCTGCCGTCCTTCGGGGTCGAAGGTGAGCGGTTCGCTGTCGTATTCCTGACCGGCGGCGAGCATGAGCGAATCAAGCATTTGCTCGGCGGTGAGCCTGCGGCGGGTCTGCGCCGCGAAGAAGCGATCTGCGCTGGTCTTTGAGTGTTCCGAGGAGACGGTGCGCTGATACGCTTCGCTCGAGAGGATGAGCCGCGCGATGTGCTTGGTGTCGAAGTCGTGTGTGATGAACTCGCGGGCGAGCCACTGGCGCAGCTCTTTGTGCGAAGGCTGCGCGGTTTCCCAGTCATCCACTGGATCGACAATTTCCAGTCCCATGAATTGTTTCCAGATGCGGTTCACGAGCACTTGCGCAAAGCGGTCGTTGCGGGGATCGGTGAGGATTGTCGCGAGCTGTTCGCGGGAATCGCCGCTGCGTCGCAGGACGCCGGGGAGCGGCTCCTTTGCGAATGAAAACGGGAAGTGCGCCTGGATGGTTTCGCCCGCTTTGAGTGTCACAACGACGATGCTGCTTTTGCTCAGTCCTTTGGTGAGCGAAGTCTCCGGAACCTTCATCGGAGCGCGGCCAAGCATCGCGGCGATTTGGAAAAGCTCCCGTTGTTCGAACGAGTGATGCACTGCGTCGTGGCAGCGTGCGCACTTCATCTCGTCGGCGAGAAATGCGCTCGCGAGCACCTGCGCTTTTGCGGCGGTGGGAAGATCGTTTTGCGTCGCGATGCCAAATCCCGCCGGCCCGCCGTAGTTTGCGCTGCCTTCCATCATCACGAGTTCGGTGACAAAGCGGTCGAACGGCTTATTGTCGCGCAGGGATTCGTGAATCCACCAGCGGAACGGGCCGGTGTTGTTCAGCGTGCCTTTCAGCATGTTCGGATTCTCCGCGAGCACATCCTGCCAGTAGCTCGTCCAATGATCCGCCCAGCGCGGGTCGGCGATCAGTCGGTCTATTGCCTTCTCCCGTTTGTCCGGGGACTTGTCGGCGAGGAAGGTCGTGACTTCTTCAGCGGTCGCGATGAGCCCGATGGTGTCGAGCGTCACGCGCCGGAGAAACGTGGCGTCACCGACAATCGCGGCGGGCTTTGTGTCGCCGAGTTTGTCCGCGATAAACCGGTCGATCGATTTCGCCTCGGCAGGTAAGGCGTGCTGCCGGGCGAGGTCGTGGCGCATCGCCCAATAGGCGTCTTCCGCAGGGTCGCGGCGGCGCTGGCTGTTGATTGCCTCGATGCGGTCGCGTTGCTGTTTGGCGAAGGCGTGAAATTCGGCAATGCTTTCGCCGGAGCCCAGCAGCGCCCAATCGCCTTCGCCTTTTGCCCACACTGCAATCTCGCCTGACTCGGGGCGGATCCCTTTTCCTCCGACCCAGCTTTCCACGACGACGACATGCGGCTTTCCGTCGCCTGTGACGGTTGCTAACGTCTCGCGATGGCCTGGCGGCAGCAATGGAAGTTCTTTCACGAGCTGAAGCGTCGCTTGATCCGGGACAGGCTCGTTGTCGGCGCTGCTCTTTTTTGCTACGGCGGTCTCTGCCAAAATGCGTCCGTCTACCGCGAGCCGTGCGCCCCCGTTCGAGCGCAGAAGCAGTTTGTGCTCGCCGGGCGGGAGCGTGATGACGCCCGCTGCACGCACCAAAAAAGGCCGCGAGCGGTCGGTTTTCACGCCGCTTGGCAGATACTTGGAAGGCAGCGCCGTGAGCGCGAATGCGGGCTCTGAGAACTCTTCCGTCATTAGCGCAGGGAGCTCGCTCCACGCCGGGTCGCGCGCGCCGTCGTCGGTCTTTTTATTGTCGTCGCCAAATACCTCCGCGCTTGCTTCACCGGTATTCGTGGAAAACTCCAGAATCTCCACGCGCGTCCCTTGTGCCGGAAGCTGCGTACGCTCAATTACCGCGACGGGAACCGCAGGGAGCGCAGGTTTCTTCGGCGCGGCGGGCGTTGCACTGCCTCCGGAAAACGAGACGGGAATCAGCGCGGGTGGCGTTCCTTCGCGGCGCGCACGGAACTGCACTTTCTCGGTGCTCAGCGCCGTTCGGTAAATCGCGAGTTCATCGATGCGTCCGGGGAACTGTGCATCCGCCAGCCCGCCCATGCTGCCGCCGATCCACAAATCGTCGTCGTCCTGCAACGGACCAAGTTCGGTCGGCCCGCCCATTCCCCAAGTGCCCTCGATTTCGATGCCGTTGATCCACGCCTTCGCGCTGTCGGGTTTTCCAAAAGTATAACTCGCAGCGACGTGGTGCCATTCCTCGCCAGGCGTGAAGCCGCGGGCGCTCGTCCATCGGTGCCACGATCCCTCGCCCTCGTTTTTCTCATCGCGAAACAGAAATGATACGCAGGCCACAGGTTTTCCGTCCGCGCGTCCCCCACGCAGGCGCAGCGCCCAGTTTTGATTGGTGCTTCCCGCAGCGGAGCGCCCCTTGCCTGCGATGTAAACGTGCTGACCGTCCTTCAGTCCCTCGCAGCGCACCCACGCCTCCACCGTGATGGTGTCGCCCTTTGCAAAATCGAGCGCACTTTTCGCGCCGGGATCTTTCACCCGCATAAACGCAGGCCCGCCCGCCGCCGTGAAATCCGCAGCCATATTGTGCGCGTCGAACCCCGGGAACTTCGGCGCGCGCGGCCCCGGCTCGACAAACGAAACGACATCCGTCTTCTCCGCCTTCAACTCATGCCGGAACGCCGCCTCCTGCGCGCAACAATCGAGCGAATCATCGAACCTCCAGTAGGCAACCGGCGAGTCGGCGGTGATGACTTCCTGATGCGTCGCGGCAAGTGCGCACGCCGATAGAGCAAGAGTCAGGATGGGAATTCGAATGGCGATCATCGGTCACCTTTTATAAGCCGGAATCCTGTCCGGTGTTAAAGACTAATGCGGTGCGGAGCCGCTCGCTTCGCCGCTGGCGCTGATTTCTTTTGGCGGATGGAAACATGTAGCCAGCACGAGCATTGCGAGAACCGATAGCCCTGCGGGAATCAGGAATACACCTTTCCAATTCATTCCACTGTCCGCCTGCGTGAACATCGGGTTGCCGTAGTAAATCCAGAAGAATTTTACGAGGATGTCGCCGAGGCCGAATACCATGAGATTAAATAATCCCTGAGCGCTGGTACGGATGTCCGTAGGGAACGCTTTTTCAACGAAGATATACAGCGTCGCAAAGTAGAACGCGTAGCAGATACCGTGGATGAGTTGGACGGTAATCATAAGCCATTGCTGCTCTGGAAGGAACGCATAGACCGCAAATCGCAACGCATGACCTGCGACACCGATAATCATCGTGAGCTTCCAACCGAGCTTTTTGAGCGTTGCGCCCAAGACGACCATTGTGAGGATTTCCGCAATTTGCCCCACACTCATCACCGCCTGTGTCCAGTTCGCCGCGATGCCCACGCTCTTACTTTTCAGGAAAACCTCGGTGTGGAAGAAGTAGGTGTTGTGAACGAAGGAGTCGATGAGCGTCACAATCCACAGAACTAGAACAACGGGATGCTTGAGCACCTTGAAAGCTTTGACCAATGCGAGCGAATCGCCCGCTACCTTCTTCTTCGGCGGCGTATTCGGGAGAGACAAACTGAAGGCGGCAAGACCGAGCGAGGCGACGCCCGAGACGATGTAGGTCCAGCGAGTTCCGGCAATCAGCTTCTCGCCTTCTAACGGACTGGCAAACACAGTCCCCAGCCAATTTACAAATCCCTCTGGCTTTACAGACGCAACCTTATCCCAATCCACGAGAAGGAAAATGAAAGGCCACGCGGCGAGAATCCATCCAACCGTGCCACCCATACGGATGAAGCCGTAATCTTTTGTCGCGTCCTTCATATTCGCGAAGGCGAGTGTGTTCGCGATGGACATTGTCGGCACATACAACAGGCAGTGAATCGACATCAGGATGAAAAACGGCCAGAATGCCGCTTTGCCGGTCGCCATATCCGGCTTTACAAAACCGAGCGCCAGAATTGCGAGACCAGCAACAAGGTGGCTAAACGCCATAAACTTCTCTGCCGCGAAATGACGGTCCGCAAACTCGTTACTAAAAAACATTCCCACAATTGCAGCAACGGGGAACGCGAGTAAAATCGCGAGTTGCTCATTTCCAGTGAAACCAATGGCAGGAAGATAGCCGAATATTTTGGGCAGCCATGCTCCCCAAATGAAAAATTCGAGGACCATCATGATGAAGAGTTTTAGGCGGATTCCAGAGTTCATAAGGCAGGTGTTTTAGAAAGGAGTCGTTTGACGTGCGGGATGTAGGCGACTGCGACGGGGCGTGGCAAGAGCGCGTTCCACGATAATGGAAAAAATGTCACGCGCCGCGATTCGCTCAGCGGCTAGGAAATACCGAGAAGTCTCCCGATGAATCCGAACAGCCCGGCCAGCATCCACACGAGCAGCACGCCGCAGCCGATGATGGCGGCCAGTATTCCAAGAACGACCAGCCATTCACGGAGCGTGGCTTTGTGCGGATTGGAAAGGTAGGCGCGTGCGAGGTCGAGATTGCGCTCGTTGCTCCGGAACCAAACCGAGAAAAGGTCTCCGACAAACGGAATGGCTCCAATAAGCGCGTTCAGGATCACATTGATGCTCATTCTTGCGAGAACGATGCGCGGCATTTTCAAGCGGCCGCATCGGAGCACAATAAAGCTTGAGACTCCAGCGGACAGAACATCGCCGACGATTGGGATGAGGCCGATAATCGGGTCGAGCCCGAAGCGGATGTTTGTGCCGGGAATGACGAATGCGCTGTCCATCAAGCCCGCGAGCCATGTCAGAATCGGGTCCTGCGCGAGCGGGTCGGCGGCGTCCCGCTTTACGTCGCCTTTTCCAGAGCGCCGCGGCGGGATGATCTCAACATCGGCATCAGAAATCGGCTTCGGCATGTGCATGAAAAATAGCGTGCGTCGGCGGACTGACAACCAAACATGTTCGGCGCGTAAATCGCTCCGGTGTTTGGCGCAAGACCGGTGCTCGTTTGACACGCGATTGTCACTGGTACGATCCCTGTCGTACTGGCACAACGCATGGACTTGCCCGCTCTTGCTAACAAATCCAATCCGACTTTTACCGCCAAGGATCTTCGTTCCTTGAAGCTGCTTTCG
>JAYSTZ010000692.1:0-6412 GCA_043719365.1 Verrucomicrobiaceae bacterium
GGAGCGGGAACGTAGCACCATGCAAAGTACTTCCGCATCGCCGTCGCGGAGATCGAGCGAGGACACGACGGATGCTCCATCAACGCCGGGAGCTCGCTGGCAAATCCAAACGTCGAACCCTCGTGGAAGTAATAAAGCGGCTTTTTCCCGAACCGATCACGGGAGCCGAAGAGCCGTCGGCGCACGGGATCGTAGATGACAAATGCCCACATCCCGTTCAGCCGCTCCACGAACGAATCCCCCCACTCCGTGTAAGCATGAAGCAGGGTTTCCGTATCACTGTGGTCCGTGTGAAATACGTGCCCGAGGGCCGTCAATTCAGCGCGCAGTTCGGCGTGGTTGTAAATCTCGCCATTAAAAACGATGCCGGTTTCTCCGCATTTCGCGCAGCCTTTCGTCCACATCGGCTGCGCCCCGGTGCTGAGATCCACGATGCTCAGACGTCGGAATCCGAGGAAGACTCCCCTGCCCTCATCATGCCAATGCCCCGCATCGTCCGGCCCGCGATGCGCGATGCGCGCGGTCATCCGCGAGAGCGTTTCCCGGTCGCCGAGGCCGGTAAATCCAGCTATTCCGCACATGGTCGATGCGGTTGTTGAAATTGAGACATCCCGCAATGTGAACGAAACAACATCGCGTAGTCAGCTTTCAATTCCGATATTTACTGGGTTTTCACTCCACGACCTGCAGTGCAACCGCGCGGCAATGCTCTGCAATACATACGCAAAGGGCGTCTTGCATGCGTCACAGACTTGTGAAATCCCCGTAAACCCTGCATTCTCCCGACTGGAATTCGCCGGAAAAGGCCCACCATCTAGTGCGCGAACGTGGGCAAGATTTTTCTTGGGAAAAAGTTTCACCCATTTAGGCGAAATGGCTTGGCAGGGTGGAGGTCGAAACGGAACACTGCACACTGCTCCGGCGGACAACATCCGACTGGTTGTGAATAACTTGTGAATATCAATAAAATCTACATTCAAAACAGACTTTCCGCGCCACGCCCGGCTGCGGGGAAATTTGTTTTATGTGACGATTTAGTAAATATCAGCGTTCCACGTTTCCTTGATTCACAAAGCAATGGACATCATTGCTTTGCGCGTCATTGGATGGAGAATCCCCTGTCTCGCGTGGAACTTTAATCTATCCCAAGAGGCGATACGGAAGTGCTTTTCTGTCTCGCCTCCCACCAAATCCCATCATAAATACACAGCTCATCGCCCCTGTGGATAACACCGTAAAAACAGACCAATTAGGCCCTGTCTGGGTCAGCATTGCCGAAGAGCTCCGCTCTACGGTGACGCCGGATATTTTCGATCGCTGGTTCAAGGAAATCAGCCTCGTCGAACTCACCCAGGAGCACATCACCCTGCGGGTTCCCAACGACATCTACCGTTATTGGATCGAAGACAACCACCTCGCGCCATTGCGTGCGGCGGTCCTCATGGTGCTCAAAGGTGCTCGGGAAGTCCGTTTTCAATGCGGCGCTTCCGGCGAGGTGCCGAAGCCTGACGCAGCAAGGACTCCGCAAGTCGAAGTGGTCTCCGAAGAAGCCGTGGAAGAACGCGCCCTCGCAAACGGTTTCAATCCACGCAACACCTTTGAGAATTTTGTGGTCGGTCCGAACAACGAGTTTGTCGCCGCTGCATGCCGCGCGGTCTCGGACAATCCGGGCAAGGTCTATAATCCCCTGTTCTTCTATGGCGGAGTCGGGCTTGGAAAAACGCACTTGATGTTTGCAATCGGCCAGCATTTGCAGGCCACGCGCAAGGGCATCAAAATCGCCTACCTCACCAGCGAAAAGTTCACCAACGAATTCATCGACGCCATCCAGACCGGAACGCTCGTGCGCTTCCGAAAACGCTACCGCCAGCTCGATGTACTGCTCATCGACGACATCCAGTTCCTCGGCGGAAAAGAGCGCTCGCAGGAGGAATTCTTCCACACTTTCAACACGCTGTTCGACGGACACAAACAGATCGTCCTCAGTTCGGATCGTCCGCCTTCTGAGATCGGAAACCTCGAGCCACGACTCGTGTCGCGCTTCGAGTGGGGGCTTACGGCCGAACTCCAGCCGCCGGACATCGAGACGCGCATGGCTATTCTGCAAAAGAAGGCTCTAACGCTCGGAACACCAGTCCCGAAAGAAACTCTCGCGTATCTGGCCGAGCGCATCCGCACCAACGTCCGCCGGCTCGAAGGCGGGCTCATGCGGGTTGCCAGCTACATGTCGCTCAGCGGCAGCGTCCCCACGATCGAGCGCATAGAAATGTTGCTCAAAGACATCCTCCAGGAGGAAGCCCGGCGCGCCGTCAACGTGGAGCAAATCCAAAAGCGCGTCGCCGAACATTTCGACATCCGTAACGCGGATATGACCGGCAAACGTCGCCCGAAGAATATTGCATTTCCCCGCCAAATCGCGATGTATCTCACCCGCGAACTCACAAAGATGTCGCTCATGGAAATCGGCGACGCGTTTGGCGGGCGCGACCACGGCACGGTCCTCCACGCGCACCGGCTCATCAAGCTGCGCATGACGGAAGACGACAAGATTCGCTCCGTGGTGAAGTTCCTCGGCGATCAGCTCACGCGGTAGCGGACTGCTTGTTCCGTTCCAGTGTAAAGCGAGGGATGCGCGTGCTAGGCACCAGTGATTCGTGATTCGTCGCAAGCGGGACGGCTTCGTTTTCACGCTTGCGACCAATCACAAATCACAAATCACAGCCCACAAAAGCTCGCTCGACTACCGCTCCGGATTGTCCAGCTCCGGCCCCTCCATGTTCTCGTATTCTGCGAGATGATCGGGACGGAGAGGTTCCGTGATTTTGTAGTCTTCGCCCAGCCATTTGCCGAGGTCCACCATCTTGCATCGTTCGGAGCAAAAGGGACCCATCGGCGGGGCAAAAAAATCGACAGGCTTTCCGCAGATCGCACACGGTAAAATGGCCGGCATGAATTATCGGATGCGCAATTCGCCGGGCACGTAACGCTCCTTTTCGATCGGCGGGTAGTTTGTTCGTTGCGGGCGATTGCTCGCATTGGCGACAGCCGAAATGCCGCCGATGATCGCGAGGATGAGCAGGATGAGCAGCGTGATTTTAATCCAGCTTTTCGGATACTGGCCGGCGATGGCTCCCGTGTATCCGTTCACGACCACCTGGAAGCTCTTGCCGTGATAATCATACGCCAAAAGCCAGACGGGAACGAGGATGTGCTTGAAGGTCTGTGCAGAGAAATCCGCGTCCACCTGAAGATCGCGATGCGTGTCGCCCGGAACCTGACTTGCGCAAAGTGCGCGCGTCTTTTGTTCCATCACGTCCTGCGCGTGTTGTGCCGCCGCGACAAGGTCGATCTGGTATTGCTCGACGATCCAGCCGCTGAGAAATCCCGAGTCATAGGGCTTCAAATCGGTGAGCGTGGGAAACGGCTCTACCTTGCGCAGAAGCTCAGGCTGCACACCTCGCGTGGCAGAGACGAGCTCGTCGTCAAAAAAATGATCGAGGTGCCCACTTGACGGATACCAGCGGACTTTGCGCTCCTGGCGCGACTGGCGGTTGCCGTTCGCATCGGTGTAATACTCGGTTTCGTAGTAGTAGTCGCCGGACATCGCCGTCCAGTCAGCAGCGACCTGGGAGTCAAACGTCCAATACGGAATGTAAATGCCCTTCACCGTGTCGGTCATCGCTTTCGTGCCGAGCTTATTTGGGGCGAACCATCGGGAGCCGTACCAAGTGCGAATCGCCTCGCGGACCTGGGTCTCGGGCAGCTTGAATTCCAGCACCGATTCCGGGCGGATCGGTCGCGTCTGCTCATCAACCGGAATGATGCTCGCGGAACCGCAAAAATCGCAACGCTGCGCAGCCCGCGAAGCCTCGAAAACCGTGATGGCCTGACAGCTCTGGCACTTTACCGAACGGCTCTCGGTGGCCCATCCGCGGCGCTCCGGGTCGATATTGCGAAGCGCCGTGACGAGGCAGTTTTCCTTCACGTCACCGGCGGTCGCACCGGGCTGCATCGGAGCGCTTGTTCCGCAAAACGCGCAAACGAGCATTTGCTTGGCAGGATTCCAGACCGCCTCGGCTCCGCAGCTCGGGCAGTGAAACTTATTTAGTGCGCGTACTTCGTCCATTTAGGCAAACGTGATGCGATTCATCGGTGGAGCATTAGCGTCTCGCAGGCTCCGTGACAAAAAGGAACTGCAAAAATTACTCGGCCTGCTTATCTCACGGTCGTCTATGAAATCCATCTTCCGATTCCTTCTTCTGAGCCTCATTTGCGCCGCCCACATTCGCGCGGACGAATTTCTTCCCGGCGTTAAGCGCATCCTTTTTCTGGGCGACAGTATCACACACGCAGGACACTACGTGGATGAGTTTGAAGCTCTCCTCATCACGAAATTCCCGGACAGGAAGTTTGAAGTCATCGACTGCGGACTACCGAGCGAGACCGTCAGCGGTCTGAGCGAAGCGGGTCACGCAGGCGGCGCGTTCCCACGCCCGGATGTGCACGAGCGCATCGACCGTGTTCTCGCGCTCGTGAAGCCCGATCTCGTCTTCGCCTGCTACGGCATGAACTGCGGAATTTATCTCCCGTTTGATGAAACACGCTTCGCCGCTTATCGCAGCGGCATTGAAAAACTGCGCACCAAAGTGAAAGCCGCCGGTGCCGAGATCATCCACCTTACTCCGCCAGTATTCGACCCCCTGCCAATCTCAGGCCAGGTGCAGCCAGCCGATAAGGTCAAGGATGGCGGAATGTTCGCCGGCTACGACGATGTGCTTGCTCGATACTCCGCGTGGCTCGTGGAGCAGGGAAAAACGAACGGCTGGCGTGTCGTGGACACCCACAGCGCGATGTCTGCGGCTCTCGCGGAGGCGCGCAAAGACAATCCAAAATTCACTTTTGCCGGCGACGGCGTGCATGCCAACGAGCAGGGACATCAAGTTCTCGCACGGGCAATCATCAAGGGACTCGGCCAGCCATTCGATCCCGCCAGCGTTCCTGCGGAGCTGCGTAAACTCATCCGGCAACGCGGACGCATATTAGTTGACGCGTACCTTGCAACTGCCGGCCATAAACGTCCCGGCATGGCTAAAGGAATGCCGCTCGACGCAGCCATCGCAAAAGCAGCGGAACTCGATGCTGGAATCCGCGCAGCGGCGAAGTAATCGCGGCTACGAAAGACGGACTGGCTGGCGTTTAGAGCCCCATTTCCCCGGCTGCGCATCGAAGTGTCCAGGGATGGAGTGACCGCAGGACGCGCATTGATTTCCGCGCATACCCCATTTTCCCAGCTCATACCAGTCGCGCTCGATGACGAGTTCACGGCATCCGGGACACCACGTACTGCCGCCTGCCCGGTCGTGGACATTGCCCGTGTAAACGTAGCGCAGGCCTTTCGACATCGCGATTTCGCGTGCGCGCGTCAGCGTGGCGGGCGGAGTGTTGGGCTTTTCGCGCATTTTGAAATCGGGGTGAAATGCGCTGAAATGCCACGGAACATCCGGGCCGAGATTTTCGGCGATCCATTCCGCTGCGCGGTGCAGTTCGGCGTCGCTGTCGTTTTCGCCCGGAATGACTAGCGTGGTGATCTCAAACCAGACCTTGGTGTGATGACGCAAAAACCGGAGCGTCTCCAGCACCGGTGCGAGGGCGCCGTAGCATTGCTTGTGGTAAAATTCCTCCGTGAAGCCTTTCAGGTCCACGTTTGCCGCGTCCATTTCGCTGTAGAATTCCGCGCGCGCTTCGTCGGTGATGTATCCCGCAGTGACGGCGACCGTTTTCACGCCCCACGAGCGACATGCGCGAGCCACATCGAGCGCATATTCTGCGAAGATTACGGGGTCGTTGTAGGTAAATGCAACAGAGCGGCATCCAAGCCCCCGCGCCGCGTGGACGATGGTGGCCGGGCTCGCTGCATCCATGAGTTTGTCCATCTCGCGCGCTTTACTGATGTCCCAATTCTGGCAAAACTTGCACCCGAGATTGCACCCCGCGGTTCCGAATGAGAGCACTGGCGTTCCGGGATAGAAATGGTTCAACGGTTTCTTCTCGATGGGGTCGATGCAGAAGCCGCTACTGCGCCCATAAGTCGTGAGAATCATCCGTCCGCCTTCGGCCTTACGGACAAAACAAAATCCACGCTGCCCGTCGCGAAGCTTGCAGTAGCGGGGGCAGAGCGTGCATTCGATTCGTCCGTCAGGCAACGGGCGCCACCAGCGTCCGGGATGATTGGATTCGGTGACAGTCATTTAGTCCGGGCAGCCGGGTTCTTTGAATTTATCCACGGAATAGCGAACGAGAGTGACGGGTTCTGAAGGATTGATTCCGCCCTTTTCGCACGCCAATCGGAACTGTTGCTCGGGCGTGTCGATACCCACCAGCGCCGGCAGGAGCGTGGCGCGACGACCATCGG
>JAYSTZ010000693.1:0-2767 GCA_043719365.1 Verrucomicrobiaceae bacterium
CGGTACTCCACTCGGTCGTCTGTTTTCCGGTCCAGACGGGAAATTCAGCGGATTTGATATTGAGCACGATCGCTGTGCTGGGAGCATCGTTCTCGATATCGGCGGTCAGCACACGATTTGGGAGAGTCCCTTTTTTGAAAGCGCTGATCCCCGTTCCGCCCAACGTGCCGACGTAATCGATGAGCACATGCCGCCCTAAACCGGGCATGAAGCCCGTGAGATTGACGGTGACCGAGTTCGCTCCGCCATTCGCGACAAGGCCGTTGTTACCTGTGACGTTTATAATGCCGGAGTTTGCACTCCTCGTCACCGTGATTGCGGACGTATCGCCCGGTGCCGAGCCAAGAGTGAGCGTCGGAAAGGAGATTGCACCGGACCCTGCCACGCCCGCAATGATCGCACCACCGCTGTTCACCGTCGCGCCGCCGACTGTGCTTCCTTTTCCGCTCAGGGTCCCGCCATTGTTAATCGTCACACCGGACGTCGCCAGAATACCGTCGATTGCGAGCGTGCCGCCGTTGATAGTGGTAGTGCCCCGGTAAGGCTGATCGCCGGGCATGTTGAGCGTTCCCGTGCCTGCTTTGATGATTCCGCCCGGTGCTGGAATCGGATCGGTGCCAAGGACTTGCGGATTGCCGTCACGAACGCTCAAGGGAGCGGCTGCGGTGCCGAGATTCAGCGTGCCAGTCACATCGAACGTCCGAACCTCGCTGTTGAGCTCGATAGCCGAACGGGACTGCGCGATGAGTGCCAGACTTCCCGGAGCGCGCACAATGTTGGTCGTGCCCGACGAGGTGAAATTGCCGTTGAGCAAAAGTCGGCTGCCGCGGGAACCCGTCGTCGCAGAGGTCGAAGCGGTGAAGGGGCTCGGACCGGCGTTAAAGTTAAACGTGCCGTTCGTGACATTGATGCCTCCGACGCCGACGTCGAGCCGGCTGTCCTGAACTCCGGCGGCATTCGCTCCGGTCGTACTTCCACCGTCGAAATTGAACACGCCGCCCGTTACTTCCACAGAGGGTGCCGAAATGATTCCTCCGCGAGCCGACAGCGCACTGCCGCCCGTCATTTTAAACAGCCCGGTCGTAGTAAAGGTCGCACGGCCGCTGGAAAAATACCCGCCATTGATCGTGACGGTTGCCACGGTTTCCGCAGGGCCGGGACTTACCGGGCTCCCACCAACCGCGTTCACTTCACCGAAGTTGCCGTTATTGACCGTGATCGAAGCGGTGTTTGCGATCTGATTTCCGTTGGTATTCCCCGCGTAGAGAAAATTGCCGCCATCGAGCAGCAGGTTTCCGGATATCGCGTTTGTTCCGGTGGTCTTACCGGCCAGCAACGTGCCGGCCAACACTCTCGTAAGCCCTGTGAATGTATTCGCCGCAGTGCCGCCGCCGAGCGTGATAAGCGCAAGCGGACCGCCGTTCAAATCCAACCCGCCCGGTCCGGTGATTGTGGGCGTGATCGTCGCGGCATCGGTGCGGTTGATTTTAACAGTCGTGTTGTTGTTGATCGTTCCGGAAATGATTGCGCCGTTCGTGATCTCGATAGAGCCGTCGTTCGTCACTGTGCCGGAAAAATTCGCTCCCGTCCCAAACTCCAGCACGCCCTGCGAAACTGTGGTGGCAGCGGATGCGACGCCTTTGACAATCACCCGCCCGGTGCCGGACTTGATCAGTGTCCCCGATCCGGAAATCGCGCCGGAAATTGTCACGGTGCCATCCGTGCGAATCGTTCCACCAGGGCCAAGTGTGTTGTTGATGGTGAGCGAGCGGTTTGTCGAAACCGCTCCAGCCGCCGTGACCGCCAGCGTTCCGCCGCCGTCGAGGCTCACTGCGGTGCCGCTTCCCAGCGGGCTATTGACTCCGCCATCAGCGAGAGTCGGCACGCTGATGGTTCCTCCGTTGATGGAGACCGAGCCCGTAAAGCTGTTGGTATTGCTGATTGTCACCGTTGCTGCCCCGGATTTCACAAGCGCCGCATTACCCGTGATCGCGCGGGTTCCGCCGAAAGTGTAGTTCCGCGTCGAGTTGGCAAATGTGAGGGATGCCACCGTCACATCGGCGGAGCTAACCGTCACGGTTTGATCCGTGGAGGGCTGGTCGTTGAACACCACCGTGTCGGTCGGAATGAACTCCGTCGAAGTCAAGTCAGAGCTCTTCAGCCAGTTCTCCGGGCCACCCTGCGAACCAACCACCCAGTTACTCCCGAACGCCCCGCTCCAAATGGGAAAGTCGAAAGCGGTGACTGAAAAATCCAGCCGCGTGTTCGCCGTATTGTTCACCAAGTCCCCGGAAACGCGATTAGGCAGGGCGCCTTTTACGAAGCCACCAAATCCGGCACCGGTGATCGTGACATAATCAAGCAGGGTAAAAGTGTGCGGGAGCGCGAAACCGCCGGGGTTGCCCGATACGTTCACGGTCACCTTCCCTGCTCC
Source organism: Verrucomicrobiaceae bacterium (assembly GCA_043719365.1). GTDB lineage: Bacteria > Verrucomicrobiota > Verrucomicrobiia > Chthoniobacterales > Chthoniobacteraceae > SXWH01. The sequence goes on from JAYSTZ010000693.1 coordinate 2,435, forward strand.
TCCATTGAGCACGAGAGCTCCGGTGACATTAACACCCGCCGAGAGCGATGCGTCGAACACCGCCGTGTTCCCCGCCGCCGTCCCGAAGGTCAGGTTCTGGAAAGTCAGCGTCCCGACACCAGCCGTCCCGGACTCAATCGCACCGCCATTTGAAACCGTGGTCGTGCCGCTGATGGTGCCGGTGGGGGTGGCGTTCGGCATTGATCCGGTGCATCTGGGAATTATTTTTCTGGCGAACCTGGAACTCGGCTACCTCACGCCGCCCGTGGGCATGAATCTTTTCCTGGCCTCCTACCGATTTGGCAAACCGCTTTCGGAAGTGTACCGCGCGGT
>JAYSTZ010000694.1:0-2765 GCA_043719365.1 Verrucomicrobiaceae bacterium
CTTTTGAGTGCTTTCTCGCATTCAGCGATTGGGTGGGGCCGCGGATCGGGAGACATCATTCGATCGCGCTGGGGACACTTGCGGAGGAGCTTTACACGTTTCTCGTGGGGCAGAAGGGACGCGCTTCGGCAGTGGTGGAAGCGGCGATCCGCGCAGACTGGCATCGCGCCGGACGGAGTGAGCATCCGCCTTTTCTGGAAAAGCAACGGGTCGAGAAGCAGCCGCGCCGCATTTCACCGAAGAGGCAGTCGCGGCACTTGGCGGGGAATTCGTGAACCGACAAAGCTACGCTGACTAGCTTACGCCGCGTAGTATTTCGGATACCGATAGTAGTGGTAGTCCGGCATCTCGGCGTCAATCGCGTTGAGGATCAGACCGAGAACGTTGACCTGACGTTGATAAAGGGTATCGAGCGCGTTTTTCGTAAGATGCGCGGAGGTGAATCCAGCGCGGATGACCATGAGCGAACCGTCAAAATTTGGAGCAAGTGTCGGCGTATCGTCCGTGGCGAGGATCGGTGCGGTGTTAAAGATCACCAAATCGTAGGCTTCCTTGAATTCATCGAGGATCGAAAGCAACGCGGGGCGCAGGAGAAGCTCGCCGGATTGATTGGTGACGGGGCCGCGTGTGATGATCGAGAGAGACGGATACTTAGTCGTGTGAAGGACATCCTGCCAGCGAGCTTCACTGCGGAGGATATTGGTAAGACCCATGCGAGCGTCCAAATGAAACAGTTCCGCGATGTCTCCACGCCGGAGATCGGCATCAACCAGAAGAACCTTCGCGCCGGATGCAGCCATCGTGACCGCGAGGTTGCTGGCCACTGTCGATTTGCCTTCGTTCGGAATGGCGCTCGTGACGATTAGCGATTTTAGCTCCGACTGATTTGGCATGAAGATGAGCGACGAACGCAAGCTGCGGAAGGCTTCCGCATAGGTATAGCGCTCGTCCTCCGGATCAAGCAGCGGAAGTCCGCGCCCGTCGTGGCTATCGGAAACGTCGGGAATTTGGCCAAGGATCGGCTCGGAAAAATGCTCGATGATTTCCGTGGAAGACGTGAGGCGGTCGTCCGAGCGATTCATCAGGAAGAGAATCACGCCACCGGTTCCAAGACCCGCGAGCAGGCCGAGTAACAAGTGCTTCACCGTGCCGCGCGGCACCGGCATCGGTGGAGTCGCGTGGCGTTTGATGGTTGGGAGACCGGCATCGAGACCGGTTTTCGCTTCGACCTTGCGCAGATCAGCGACGAGTTGGTCTTCCTGCTTTTGCAGGCGGGCCATCTCTCCTTCGAGGCGGTTGTATTCGCTGTCCTTCTTGCTCGCCTCGTTCATTTTCTCTGTCGTCGTGGCGATGCTGACCTCCAGACTCTTAAGGTCGTTCTTGATCGATTCAACCTGCGAGGCCATCGCATCGGATGTCTGCTTTTTAATGACAGTGATTTGGCGTTTGAGATCATCCACATCGCGCTCCAGCGCTTTCAGCTTCGGATGTTTCGGCTTCCAAATCGTGCTCCGCTCTTCCAAGTCCGCCTGCCTTTGCACGAGGAGGCGGGATAACTGTAAATACTGCGAATAAAGTTCATTTCCACCGATCCCGCCATCCGGCTTTGCGCTGTTTTCCGAACCAGATGGAGTGACTTGCGGCGAGCCGCTGGTCAGATTCAACGGTTGGGTGGAGAGAAGGAGCTGATCGGGCTTAAGATTTTGCAGGCGCAAGAGATCATGCTCGAGCTGGGATTGTTGCGCTTTCAGGCCGGAAAGAAACGCATTCGCACCTGCAGCCTGCTCTTTCCACGCGGCCATCCCATGCTTTTCCACGAAGACTTGAAACTCGGATTTTCGCCCGGTGAGTTCCTTCCGCAGTCCGTCCAATTCCCCTTGAAGATCGCCGCTCGTCTCGTGAATCGCGCCCTTCCGCAAAGATTTTCGATAGCTAATGAATTCCTCAACCATCGCGTCCACAAACAGTCGTGTGTATTCGGGATTCGTGCCGCGACCGGAAACCGAAAAGATCATCGTCCGCGGGACATTGACCGGGGTAATCACGACATTGGAAACGACGTTTGGCATTTCCAAATCGACCCGCTGACGTGCAGCCTCCGCCAGCTCAGGTTGCTGCAAAGTGCGCATCGTGAGTCCCACATATTCCTCGTATAACTCCTGTCTGAAGAGCCGCTTTTCTTCCAGTCCGTTGACCTCCTCAGGCACGGCCAACTCCGCTGTCGATTCAGAAAGATCGGGCTGACTAAAAAGATACCAACCCTTCCACGCCAAACCCAGCCCCACGGTCAACGCAAGGATCCACCACTGCTTGCGGATCAAACTGCGGATTTTGTAAAACTTCATTCCGAACACGGAATTGAGCGAGCGCGCAGGCGGTTTTGGATTTGGCATGTCCATTCTCGGATGTTCCTATTTTTCAGTGCCAGCGAATGAACACCTTGGGGATAAATACCCGGTCGCCATCTTCGAGCCGGATGTCCTTATCCGCAGCACCGTCCCTCTGGACCGCTTTCATATCCACGACAAATTCCTGCTTCGCGCCACCCTTGATCCGGGTAACGCGAACTTTTTTGGGGTCTCCAAAATCCTTGATGCTGCCTGCCTTGAGGATCGCTTCACTCAGATTCATCGGATCCGCGAGATTGAATTCGATCACACCCGGAACACCCACTTCTCCAGAAATCTGGATCTTACCAAGCGCGGCGGCGACGTTCACCCGATCGATCGAAAGCTTCACGGTCGCGTGATAGTAATAATCCGCTT
>JAYSTZ010000695.1:0-6405 GCA_043719365.1 Verrucomicrobiaceae bacterium
TGCTCGGTGGCGAAAAAATCGAGGGCCAATAACTCGCCGACTTGCCTCCGGGAAATATCGCCCGCGCGATAGCCTTCGAGCGCGACCATTTCTAATGCACGCTGGTGGCACTTCGGGCCATCAAGGTGCAATTGCCGGGCAATCAAATCGGGCATTTCCAAGGAAAGCGTCATGGGCGATGCGTATCACTCGAAGACAGGCCACGCAATAGGTGATTCGGGGAAGGTTACCAGACTCAAAGTGCTGGCGCGGATGGGCGCTGGTATTTGCGAACCACTCGGGAGGCAGCGCAGCCTTCGCTGTTCGTTGCATGGGAGAGGGACGGGGAGTCGGCGGACGGGGATGCTCCCGACAAAGGGCTCGTGCTTTATGTGAACCTGGAGTTGCACCGGCTGCGCGGGCTGGTGGATGCGGCGCGGGCTCGGCTGGCGGAGCTGGACTCGGGTTTTACGGTGGAGAAGGCGCAAATCGGGGCGCTGAAGGCGCGGCTTTTTTCGCGGTTGCGCCCGCAGTTTCAAGAGCGGGACCGGCTGCGGCTGGTGGTGAGCTATCGGCGGAAGTATCTGGAGGCGCTGGTACGGTTAGGCGAGGAGGATGCGGGGAAGATTGATGAGGAATACCGGGAGGCGGATGCCCGGAATGAGCGGGAGTATTCGGAGACGGCGGCGGTGATGGCGGAGCGGAAGGAACTCGCGCCGGAGGAATCCGCCGAGCTTGGCCGACTGTGGCGGAAGCTGGTGAAGCTGTTTCACCCAGACCGGTTTGCGAGCGACCCAGTTCAGCAAGCGACTTACGAAAAGCTGACGGCGGCGATCAATCACGCGAAGGACAATGGCGATTTGGCCGCGCTGCGGAGGATTGCGGAAGACCCGCAAGGGTTCATTTTGCGGCAGGGCTGGGCATCGCTGGATTTTGCCGACACGGAGCAGATCGCGCAGTTGCGGCGGCTTTGGGAGAGTATTGAGCTGGAGATCGTCCGCGTGCTGGAGGCGCTGAATGCGCTGCGGGAGAGCCCAGACTACGAGTTGCACCGCCTGACGACGCGAAGCCCGGCGTTTTTCGATGAGACGGTGGGGCGGCATATCGAAACCTTGGAGAAGGAAATCGGAGGTCTTGAAATTCAGGCGGGGGAGCTCGAGAGGGAGATCGCCGAACTCACTGGAGCGAGCGTGATGAAAAGTGATTAGCTGATTTGCGGATGTGGCAGGCCGCTGCTCTTGCGAACGTAGTCCGCGACTTTAGTCGGCCAGACCGCCGTAAAAAGGACACGGGAACGCTTTGCCGGGAGATGCGGCTTGGAGCTCGGAGGCGCTCACGGCTCTCCGCGTCGTGCCGACTGAAGTCGTGCACTACTTTACGCCCGTTTTGCAAGATGGGACGGAGCGAGTAAAAGTGGGAAATATGCGTAAATAACTTTGAGAGAAAGCGTAAAGTCTTTGGTTTGTGTCGTTGCATCTTTGAAATCAGCTTTTATGCGTTCAGCGAACGGGGCGATGCGATAACGCAGAGGGGGTGTGCGTGGGCGCAACGGGACTGTGACGATGCGCAGAGAGGGTGTGCGTTGGCGAATATCGGCTGTGTGTGGGCACATGAGGGCTTTGCGTCCGCAAAATGGGGTTTTTGCGTCGGGACGATGGCCGCAATGGGTTGGCGCATAGGGGTCGTTCGCGAACGCATAGGGGCGGAGGTGGAGGCGATCCTCGCCTTTGCGAATGCGATGCTCGCGGCGTTGCAGCGTCAGCCGTAGGATTCACGATCCCCGCGCTTTCTTGGAGACGCTTCGCGCCTCAGCGGGCCGCGACGCGATTCACCGCCTGCGTTGCGCACCGGTCAGTGCGGGTAGCTTGGCGACGGATGGGGATTCTGTTTCGGCCACCCGCCTTGCTGCGGCAGTGCGGAGTTCGCGCCAGCGGTCCCATTCGTAGTCGGGTGCCTGGGCGATGTGACGGAGGACGCTGCGCCATTCGATGATTGCGCGCTCGATGTCGCCGGGGCGGATGGATTCCGTGAGGAGTTTGGCGCGAGGGGTGTCGAGTTCGACGATTTCGCGCACAAGTTCCGAAGCGCACGAGCCGTATTCGCTAGGCACGCCCATCGTAAGATAATCGTCGAAGTCTGCGCGCTCAAAGACGGTCTGGCATCGCGCGCCGAGACGCCCGGCAAAAGGCGATTCGTCGCCAGCGAAGCGCGGCCCGGCGCGGAGATTTGCGAGGTCGAAAATGAGGTCTTCGATTGGGTAGGTCTCGTCTTCCAGCGCGGCGGCGATTGCGAGCCCTTCGCCGTGGTGAAAGAAGCTGAATAGGTCTCCGCGGCGGGTGGGTTTTCCATTCGCCTCGATCAGCCCGAGCCGACGCCAGGCCCATGCCGGGGTGACCGCGATGGGCGTGCTCTTGCACCACGGCGACTCGTCGCAGCCCTCACAGCAGGCTGGCGAAGACTCGCGCTCCTCCGGGGCGATGATCGCTTTCCCGCTTCGCTCGCGGAATGCGGAGACAAGCTCGGACGAGAAATCGATGCGGGCAAAGAGCTGATCTCCGCGCGGGACGAGCGCGCTGAGTTTTCCGGCGGCGGGCTTCTTTGTGGATGTCGCTATCCACGCAGGCAGCTTCGCGAGGATTTCGGATTCCAAGCCGTGTATGCTCATTCGACGCACGCCGGTTTGCTGGCGGAGCCAAGGCGCAAGCTCCAGCTCTCCTCCGCGCCGGGTGCCGAGGTGGACCTCACGCCCGTAAATTTTGCGGCCCGGAGTCTCCAGTTTGCAGAGCTGTCCCCAACCGCGCTCATCAAGGGTTTTCGCGATGTTGAGCGCTGGCCGGTTTTGAATCCATACTTCGCCAAGCGGCACCAACCCCGGCGCAGGACGAGGCTCCCACCCGCCCGAGGAGTTTCGCATTTCCGGGATTCCGCGCCGGGCAAAGCGTGCGCGCTCCGCATCGACGGAAAGTCCGCACGGGCGCGGGCCGGTGACTCTCGTGTGCTCCACACCGAGTGTCACTTCCTGCGGACTGAAAAGACGGCGATTCAGCTCCATCGCCGCTGCAAACGGCTCCGCGGCATTTCGCATGACGGCGATGAGAGTCGGCCAGTCGAGTTGCGTGGCCCGGCGCAACTGCCGTGGGCGGGCGTCGAGCAGGCGAGGGGGCTGCGAGGTGTGGAGCACGTACCCGGCTTCATCCAGCCCGCGACGGCCTGCGCGTCCGAACATCTGTAACAACTCATCGGGCTGCACCTGCCGCTCGAAGTTGCCGACGCGGTAGCGTGTGTCGGTGACGACGACGGAGCGCATGGAGAAGTTGATTCCCGCCGCCAGTCCTGTCGTGGCGACCACGACGCGGAGCTGTCCGTTTTTTGCGAGCGGTTCGACGACTCCGGCCCGCGCGGCGTAGCTGAGGCCGCTGTGATGATAGGAAACGCGCGCCTTCAGCAGCTTCGCAAGGCGCGGTCCGACGATTGCCTCCTGCTCGGTGGAAAGCACGAGCGGGTCTTCACACGGGAGTTGCGAAGCGAGCGTTTGCGCAAACTCTTCCGCAGCATTTCGGCGCGGAGCGAACATGAGGATGGGACCGTAGTCGGCGCGAAGAGCGTTGGCGATGAGACGCGGCCAATGCCCGCGAATCGCGAGCGATGCACGGCTTGGAAGCAACTCCAAATCGACATCGGTGAGCGGGACTGGTCGGTGGTCAGTGGAGACGAGCACGGCATCGCGTCCGATTCGGCGCAGCCAAGCCACAATGTCTTTTGGATTTGCGACACTGCCGCTGAGTAAAAGAAGTTGGGTAGTCGAAGGCGCGAGAGCCAGCGCCAATTCGTAGTTCACGCCGCGATGGGAGTCGCCGATCATCTGGTATTCGTCCACGACGAGAAGACGCGGGCCTTCTCTCCGTAGGAAGCGCGCCCGCTGCGTCTCCAGCGTTGCGACGACGACGCGGGCATCGAGATTCCGAGCGAGATCGCCCGTGGCGATGCCGACTTCCCAACCACGCGCGGTCCACTCGGCGAGCTTGTCGTTTGCTAGTGCGCGTGTGGGCACGGTGAAGACGGCCTGGCCCTTCAGCTCGGGATAGATGGTTTCAAAAACGAACGTCTTTCCCGCCCCGGTGGGCGCATGAACGACCACATCCCGGCCTGCGCGGAGGTGCTGGACCGCCTCGCGCTGCCACAAGTCGGGCACGGTGAGATGTTGAAACAAAGAGTTCACTTGGAATGGACGCCGCCGCTGCCTTTGCGGATGCTAAGCGTTGATAACGGAATGAACGTCCAACTTTCAATGCGATGAGCGAAGCCATTTTCCACGACCAAGGTCCGGAAGGAATTTCGCTCGCCGAACTGGCCCGTTTTTCCCGGCTGCAAGATGCGCGGGAACGCGGCCTCGTGGTCACGACGATGGACCTGCCGCACTGGATCGTTCGTCACGGAAAGGAATACGCATTGTGCGTAGAAGAGGCGCAGCGGGAGCGCGTGCAGGGTGCGCTCGATGAGTTCGAGGAGGACGAGAAGACGCGCATGGAGGAGCGCAAAGTGGAGCCTCTAGTCATCCCGAAAGCAGCGGTGGCTCTCACCGCGCTCGCGATGGTTGCGCTCTATTTTGTGCAGGTCGGTGCGGCTCCAAAGTGGATCGATCGTGGAGTCGCGGATGATATCCTGATTCGTGGCGGGCAATGGTGGCGTTGCTTTACGGCGCTGACTTTGCACGGCGATAGCGAGCATCTCATCTCGAATCTTTCCCTCGCGCTTTTCGCGTTCGCGTTTGTGTATGCACGACTCGGCGTGGGCTTCGGACTTCTCGGAACCATCCTCGGCGGAGCGCTTGGGAATGCGATGAACAGCGTCGTTCATTTTTCTGATGCGCATCGGAGTCTCGGCAGTTCCACGGCGCTGTTTGCCGCGCTAGGGCTGCTCTCGGGGACGGAGCTCGTCGCGCGTTTGCAGCATCAAGGCCGGGCACGCTGGCCGCTCATTGTTCCCATCGGTGCAGCGGTGGCATTTCTGGGGCTCTTTGGCGGCGGCGGTGGAGTGAAGCACGACGGCACTCCGATTCCCGTCGGTCGAGTGGATCTCGGTGCGCATCTATTCGGAATTGCAGCCGGCGTGATGGTCGGCGCGTTTTTCTACTATCTCGGAGTCCGCGCGCAGACATCGCGGGCGGGCCAGATTGCCGCGGGCGTTGCTGCCGTTTTGCTATTGCTGTCTGCGTGGTTTTTCGCAGGGCAAATGTGACCTTACAGACTCTCGCAGCGAGGTGGGCCCAATACTTCGCGGAGAACGAGCGCGCTGCGCAGGCTGTCCGGGGAACGTAGGAGATCGTGGATCGACTTCGCGGTGACAGCGGTAGGCTGGACTTGCCGTTCTCCGTCCGCTTCGGCGCGTCTTTCAAGTTCCGGGATCGGCTGCATGGCCATCCCTTTTGCCATCGAATCAAAGTCGGCCCCAACTTGTTCGACGGAGTGTGCTGGCTCTTCCAATCTTCCGGCGAATGCCATTTCTTCCTTCTCCACAACCGGTGCCGGTTTTCGGACCGCGACCTGCGGAATCGGCCTCTGCTGCTGCGGACGCCGGACAGGGCGGGGTTGCGGCTGGACAGGACGAGGCGCAGACTGGACGGGCTTTGGCGGTTGCTGAGTTGCCGGGACGCCGAGCGCCTCCAGAAATTTGCGCAACCGTTCTGCCTCCGCAGCCTCAGTCTGCGTCTGCGTTTGTTCCGCACGGGTCTCCGGGGCCTGTCGAAGCGGAGCGGGCTCGGACTCCGATTGCTCGCTCTTCTTGTTACGAATCCACGAGATCACACCCCATACCGCGGCTGCGATATACAGGATGATTTCGAAATCGGATTTCGCGGCTGCGAGGATCACGGCTGGTTACTTGCCTTCCTGTTGTTTATCGCCGGCGATGCTCTCGCGCATGGCGGTGTCGGCCGAGAGGTTCTTCATGCGCTGATAGTCCATGATGCCGAGGTTGCCGCTGCGGAATGCGTCGGCCATCGCCTGCGGGACGAGGGCTTCGGCCTCGACGACTTTGGCGCGCATCTCTTGGGTGCGAGCGCGCATTTCCTGTTCGGTGGCGACGGCCTGTGCGCGCTGTGCTTCGGCGCGTGCCTGTGCAGTGCGCTTGTCGGCTTCGGCTTGTTCAGCCTGGAGTTTCGCGCCGACGTTTTCGCCGATGTCGATGTCGGCGATGTCGATGGAAAGAATCTCGAACTGCGTGGAACTATCGAGCCCTTTTCCGAGGACGGTCTTGGAAATGCGGTCAGGGTTTTCGAGAACGTCTTTGTAGCTGTTCGATGAGCCGATGCTCGTCACGATGCCTTCGCCGACACGGGCAATGATGGTTTCCTCCGTGGCACCGCCGACGAAGCGTTCGAGGTTCGTGCGCACGGTCACGCGGGCTTTCACTTTCACGCCGATACCG
>JAYSTZ010000696.1:0-2762 GCA_043719365.1 Verrucomicrobiaceae bacterium
CCGCCCTTTCACTGCTATTCCCCGAAAACAGCCGCCAACGCACCCGGCGGGCATTCGATTTCGGAGACCTCCCGCAACAGCTCGGCAGTCAGATTTTCCAAGTCATCCAGACCGGCCAGTCCGCCGCAGCATTCAAATGGACGCCTCCCCATCTTCCAACGGTCATCGTCGGCGTCCGCATCATCCCATTCCGGGTCGGCACCAATCAGCGCGCAGACGCCGCGCTCCTCGTTTTGGACGACATCACCGAACACGAGCGCGCCGTCCAGCTCGAAGTCGAAACCAACAAACTCCGGCTCGTCCGGCAAATGTCCTGGCATCTCGCGCACGAGATCGGCAACGCCCTGACTCCCATCTCGACGATGCAGCAATTGCTCGAATTCGACGCCGACGCCGACGCGCGGAAAGAGCTCTCCGGCGTCCTCGGTAAGAGCGTCCGCCGCATCCAACGACTCACCCAGCAGATGAACTTCCTCAGTCGCGACTGGGACGGCAAAGACGGAGAAACCGTCAAAATCACGAGCATTCTCGAGAGCGCGTACGCGGAAGCGCAGACATTCAATCCGGGCAACAATCCGGGCACCCGTGCGCCACGCTTCGATATCGATCGCAATAACGCCGCGACGATTACAGGAGACGCCAAAGCGCTTCGCCACGCGTTCTCAGAAATCATCCTCAATGCGCTTCAGGCGAACCCCGATAACCCAACGGTCACCATCCGCATCCAGCAGGGCAAAGACGAGAAACTCTCAGTCGAAGTCCAGGACTCCGGCCCCGGCTTTCCGTCGGATGTCGCCGATGAAATCGGTGTCCCGTTCCAAAGCACTCGCGGCGTAGGCATAGGCCTCGGCCTCACGGTCACACGCAAGATCATCGAGAACCATCTTGGCACTCTCGAGATCCCGGCGACCGGGGTCAAAGGTCCCGGAATTGTCCGTGTCACTCTACCGAACTAACGCCGGGCAAACGGTGGCTGTCGCCTGAGTTCACGGTGTGATGTTAGTCGCAAATCTCCGCCCTTACTCACCGCAACGGTCACGCGAAGCCCGGTCGCGGCTATGAAGCTTGCCGATTTACAGTCGCTGCCCAGGTTCGCCATGACCGATTGCTTTCGGTAAATGATGTAGCTTGCGCCGGCATTCAGAACACCGTGAGGGACCGCAAAATACATACCGATGACCAGATCATCAATACTATCGCCCTAGAAATCACCGGCAGCGCCAACCACGCAGCCGAAATTGTCGGTGGAAGACTCGCCTTTGATCTGAAAGCCCGTGCTCCCATTCACTGTCGAAAGATCGAAGACCTCGCCCCAGCCGGAGGCTTGCAGGGCTGCTCACGCGCCCATTAGGGCATCGGCTTGATCTCGATCTTGCGGTAGTGGACTTCGCTTCCTGGGTCGTGGCCCTGGATGGCGATGGTGCCGCTGCTGAGCTTGCGTCCGGCAAAGCTTTTCGGTGGCTCCCATCCTTCGGGCTCGACCCACTCGGTGATGACTTTGTCATTCACCTTCGTGGTGATGGTGTGGTCTTTCACGACGATCGTCATGGTGAACCATTCGTCGTCTTTAGCGGGTGCTTCAAAATTGTCTTTGATGCCGTAAACGCCTGCGGTTTTCTTCGGGTCGGTGTGGGTGTTGTTGACTTGGATTTCGTAGCCTTTACCGGGCCATCCAGACTCCTGGAACGCGGTATGGATATAAACGCCGGAGTTGGCCTTGGCTTTCGCCATGACTTCGACTTTGAGTTCGAAGTTCTTGAATTCAGTGGCCCCCTTGCCGACGTAGAAAAGATGGGCGCGGTCGCCCTTCACGACGAGCTCGCCGTCTTTCACGCTGAAGGTTGCGGGGTTCTCGTTGACCTTCCAGCCTTCGAGATCCTTTCCGTTGAAGAGTGGAATCCAAGGCTGCGGATCAGCAGCAAGGACGGATGTGACGGCCAAGGCGAGTGCGACGAGTATTTTCATGCTCCGCGACGGATAAAGAGAACGGCTGCGTGTGTCCAGCGCGATGCGCATGAAAAAGCCGCCACGTTCGGGAGTCTAGCCCAAGGAGGGGGGCCGTCTCGGCCCCCTGAACCACGGAGTGGTTCCTCTGGAGATTCAGATTTTGGGAGACGCTTCGCGCCTCAGGGGACCGAGACGGTCCCCCTACTTGGCGAGTCGCGAACTTTACTTGTGCGCTACGGCAGCGGGAGCAGGGCGTTCGCTGAGCTGATTGAGGATTGGCGCGGGCCAGATTCCCAAGACAAATACCAAACCGACCAGCCCGACGACGAACACGCGTGTAAGCGGGCCGACGGTGATGGGTGTTTTGTCGTTCGGCTCGTCCCAATACATCGCGGCGATCACCTTGATGTAGTAGTAGAAGCCTGCGCCAACGCCGAGGATGCCGACGCCGATCAACGCCCATTGTCCGGCTGCGACGGCACTTTTGAAGACGAGGAATTTGCCGAGGAATCCAGCGGTGAGCGGGATGCCCGCGAGGCTGGCGATGGCGACCGTCATGGCGAATGCGAGGAACGGGTTGCGCTTGCCGAGCCCGGCGAAGTGCCGGATGTCGTCGCCGCGCGATTGACGGGCAACCGTCGTGAGGACGAGGAACGAGAGGAGGGTCATGACGAGATAACCCGCGAGGTAAAAACTGATGGCTTCCTTTGCGCCAACCGGATCGGCGCCGAGCGATGCGCAGGCGACGAGCAGGTATCCGGCGTGTGCGATGCTGGAGTATGCGAAGAGGCGCTTGAGGTTATCCTGAGGCATCG
>JAYSTZ010000697.1:0-6369 GCA_043719365.1 Verrucomicrobiaceae bacterium
CAAGCAGGCAAATGACATGCACAAACTTTGGGGCGCGAAAGGCTACATGATGTCGCACGACGAGATCCGTGTCCTCAACCACTGCGCCGCGTGCCGCGCGCGCAATCTCACGCCCGGCCAAATTCTCGCGGACAATGTGAAGCAATGCGCCGCCATCCTTCGCGAAGTAAATCCAGGCGGTCGCATCTATGTTTGGAGCGACATGTTTGATCCCGCACACAACGCCGTCGTCGGCCCATACTACCTGGTCAACGGCCCGCTCACCGGCTCATGGGACGGTCTCCCCGAAGATGTCATCGTCGTCCCGTGGTATTACGAACAACGGGCCGCGAGCCTCGGCTGGTTCGCCAACCGCGGCCACAAACAACTCATCGCCGGCTACTACGACGCGAAGCCGGAACGCATCAAAGACTGGCTCTCCGCCGCGAAGGGAATCCCCGGCGTCACCGGCGTGATGTACACGACCTGGGTGAACAAATACGGCGACCTGGAAGCATTCGCGAAGGCTGCGGCGGAGTAAGACACGCTTGCACCGCGGCGGGTTTCTTGCCAAGGGAGGCGTGCAATTTATGAAACACATCGCACTTCTCTCCATCGCCGCCATTTCCGCCTGCGCAGAACCCATCAAAGTCCTGCTCGTGGACGGGCAGAACAACCACGCTTGGGCCCAGACTTCGCCCATTCTGAAGGCCATTCTGGAGGAAGGCGAGCTGTGCAAAGTGGACGTCTCCACTTCGCCAGACAACAAGGCCGCAGAGGATGCTTGGGCTGCGTGGCGGCCAAAATTTTCCGAGTATCAAGTCATCGTGAGCAACTACAACGGCAAGCTCTGGCCCGATGAAGTGCGCGATGCCTTCGAGAAATACGTGAAGGGCGGCGGCGGGTTTGTGCCAGTCCACGCGGCGAACAATTCCTTTCCCGAATGGCTCGAATATAACGAAATGATCGGCCTCGGCGGATGGGGCGGACGGAACGAAAAGAGCGGTCCTTACATGCGGCTTCGAGACAACAAATGGACGATGGATACGAAGCCGGGCAACGGTGGCAGCCACGGCGCGAAGCACGAGTATGTGATGGTCGCGCAGGCCCCGACGCATCCCATCATGGCGGGACTCCCGGCGAAATGGCTGCACGCCAGCGATGAGCTCTATGATCGGCTCCGCGGTCCAGCGAAGAATCTTACTGTGCTGGCGAGTGCGAATTCTTCGAAAGACAAAGGCGGCTCCGGCGAGGACGAGCCTTTGCTGATGACCATCGACTACGGAAAGGGCCGCGTTTTCCACACCGCACTCGGGCACGATACGACTTCGATCAAATGCGTCGGCTTTGCGACCACTCTGCGCCGGGGCACGGAATGGGCGGCAACCGGGAAAGTAACTTCTGCGGTGCCTGCCGAATTCCCAACCGAGACCGCGGTTAAGTCGCGGCCGTAAGCGCGGAGACCCAGCGGGCGAGTTGAGCGGCGACGTTTGCCGGTGACGGCGCGCCGATCGCTTTGCGCGCGGCCATCGCAGTCTCCAGCCGGAAGCAGTCGAACAAGTCCGCCTCATACGCGGGTGAAATCGCCTGATAGTCTGCGAGCGTGAGCTGGGGCAGATCACAGCCGCGTTGCGTACAGAGCGCGACGGCTTTGCCCACGAACTCGTGCGCGTGGCGGAATGGCACCGCGCGGTTCACGAGATAGTCCGCGAGATCGGTCGCGAGCAGCATCGGGTCGGCGACGGCGGACGCGCAGGCGGAGCGATTCGCTTTCACGCCGCGCATCATTCCGGCGAAGACGGCGAGAGAAGCTTTCACCGTGTCCACGCTGTCAAAGACAGGCTCCTTGTCCTCCTGCATGTCGCGGTTGTAGGTCATCGGCAGGCCTTTTAGCGTGGTCAAAATGGACATGAGATTGCCATAGACGCGCCCCGTTTTCCCACGAGTGAGCTCGGCGACATCTGGGTTCTTTTTCTGCGGCATCAGCGAGCTCCCGGTGGTGTAGGCGTCGCTGATATGGATGAACTTGAACTCGCTCGAAGCCCACAAAATCACGTCTTCACTGAGCCGCGAAAGGTGCATGGCCACGAGCGCCAGCGCGCTGAGCAACTCCACGGCAAAGTCGCGATCGCTCACGGCGTCCATCGAGTTTTGCGTCACTCCGTCGAAGCCCAGAAGCCCCGCGACATACTCGCGATCAATGAGAATCGTGGAGCCTGCAATCGCGCCGCTGCCGAGCGGGAGAACGTTCATTCGCTTGCGGGCATCGGTCACACGACCGTGGTCGCGATCGAGCATCTCGACATAGGCGAGCAGATGGTGCGCGAAAGAAACCGGCTGCGCCCGCTGGAGATGCGTGTAGCCGGGGATGATGACGTCCTGCTCGCGCTCCGCCAGTTCGACGAGCGCGCGCTGAAGATTCCGCAGACCGGCTGCAATTTCGTCGCATTCCTCCCGGAGATAAAGGCGGATATCCGTTGCGACTTGGTCGTTGCGCGAACGCGCTGTGTGGAGCTTCGCCCCGGCGGCTCCGATGCGCCGGGTGAGCTCGGACTCGATGTTCATGTGGATGTCTTCCAGCTCGATCTTGAACTGGAATTTCCCTGCTTCGATCTCGGCTCCGATCTCCCGCAGGCCGGCGACAATCTGCGCGCGTTCCTCCGCAGTGAGCAGGCCCGCTTTCACGAGTGCGGCGCTGTGGGCGATGGAGCCCTCGATGTCGTGACGCCACAGCCGCCAGTCAAAGCTGATGCTTTCACTGAACGTTTGGAGTAATTCGGCGGTCTGTTCCTGAAATCTACCTTTCCACATAAGGGTGCCACCGTTACGGCCCATCGCCGAACAAATCACGGCAAAAGTTCGCGCTCAGCTTCCCAACACCGCCACAAGCACCTTTCGGACGACGCGTTCTTCGTCCGTGCCCTCGGCGGCAGCGGTGTCATTCAGCGTGATGCGATGACGCAAAACCGGGAGCGCAACAGCGCGAAGATCGTCCTCCGTAGCCATCAAGCGGCCCGCAAGGACTGCTCGGGCTTTTGCGGCGAGAAGGAGCGCGCCCGCTGCGTTCGGTCCCGCGCCGGTTGCCACGCAGCGCTTTGCGGTAGAAGGCGATACTTTGTGGCTGGGGCGTGTCGCGCAGACGATATCGACGGCTTTCGCAATGAAGGCTTCATCAAGCGAAAAATCGCGCACCAGCGCGCGCAGAGTGACGAGCTGTTCGTCCGTGATGAGGGTCTCGAAAACCGCTTCGGGCGTATGTTCGGCAGGGTTCGCGATGACGCTGAACATGAATTGGTCCCGCGTCTCTTTTGTCAGTGTACTGCTTCCTCCCCACGCGGTCTCATCTGGTGTCGCGAGGACGCAGAGAGGGTCAGCCATCGGGCGTGTGCGCTGCGCTGTCGGCACTCGACGCTCACTCATCGCTTCAAAAATTTCTGCCTGGGTCTTCGGCGATGCGTGCTGGATTCCCTCGATCATCACGACTTCGGAAAACCATGCTCCGGACGCGACGCTTGCTTCAAAAATGTCCTCGAATCGTGTGGCCGACGTGACCCGCAGTCGTCGGGACTGAAGGCTCAGCAGGCTGCCTATGGCTTTTAAAACGGCAGCTTTCGCCGAGTCCGAAAAGCCGGTAAGCAGGCAGTGGCCCCCTGCCAAAATCGCCGTGAAAACATCCCTCACCGTCCCCGCTTGAGTGCCGAGCAATCGGGCGGTTTCCCGCTCCATTCGCATCGTTTTCTCCGCCATAGATTTCACCAGTCTTTGAGTCGCGGGCTCGTTCTGAAGTCCCATCGGTTCCGCAGGTACCGAGCGACTTGCGGCGGCGACAGTCTCCGCCGTACACCGGTCACAGTACTCGAAAACGAACACATTATCCCCAACCAGAATCTCGTCGTTGTGGTTCAAGGCTCCGACCTTCACTCGGGCGCCGTTCAGCTCGGTGCCGTTCCGACTTTCTAGATCGCGAATCGTCCACTCGCCGTCTTCGCAGACAATCTCTGCGTGGCGTCGCGAAGCCGGGCTGTCAGGGCTCAGAATGACATCGCTGGTGGGTTCGCGCCCGATGCTCAATGGGCGCGAATCCAGCGAATACACCTGGCCTTGTTGATGGCCCAAAAGGACGCGGAGTTGTGGCATGTCGTTTTTATTGGAGACTTCCTCATTTCTCCAAAGCAGTTCCCACACTCACGCCGGATAAAATTCCGTGAGAATCAAACCTCTGAATCAAACGAATCGTTACGGCGAATACCCGCCGGGAGGCTCACAACTTCCGCGCTCCGAACGTCTTTAATCCCGCGCTGTATGATGTGGTCCAGTCATCGAGACAACACGGACAAATCCCGTGCGAGAAATCCGCTTCAGTTCGCTGACGCACGAAAGTTTCCACCTCCTGCCACGTGTTGTCATCGTTCCGGATCTTTTTGCAGTACATGCAGATCGGAAGCAGTCCCTCCAGTTGCTTCATCTCGGCAAGTGTCCTGATGAGTTCCTCGTTCGCTTTTCGGAGTTTGTCGTCCGCCCTCCTCTTGTCCGTGACGTCGCGAAAGATTGCGCGGGTCGTCATGGGACTGCCGTTGACGAAGTGACAATCAACACTGCCCTCCAAAATGATCTCCCGCCCGTCTTTTGTGAGAAAAACCGCCTCGATATTCCGCGCCGCTGTTCCGCCGCTCACGCGATGAAATGTCTCCATGCACTGGCTCATCGAACTCGGGTGAAGAAGGTCCTTCAGGTTCAAGATCTTCGTTTCTTCCTCGCTGTAGCCGAACGCCTCCCGCCATGCGCGATTCACAAACTGCAACGTGCCGTCCGCCGCGACGCCCTGAATCAGGTCGTTCGCGTTTTCAAAAAGCTCCCGGTAGCGCTGCTCACTTTCCCTCAATGCCTGCTCTACACGCCCTTGCCGCAACACCGAATCGATCTGGAGCGACAGGAGCTTCAAGTATTTCCTCTCCAAATCCTTGATGACGTAATCCCGCACGCCCATGTGCATGGCCCGGGCCGCAGTCTCCTCATCGCCGGCACCCGTGGCGAAGATCACGAGTTTGTTTTTGAACTCGTCCATGAGTTCAAATGACGTGCCGTCGGGCAATCGATAATCCGTGATAATGAGGTCGAAAACGCACGCTTTCAGGAGTTCCCGCGCCTCTGCGATGGAGCCTGCAATCTGGACTTCATAGGGCAGTTTCCCGTTCTGCACGAGGGCGGTGAAAGCCATTTGATCGACAAAGTCATCCTCGATTAGTAGTATGGAGATCAGTTGAGACATTCGCTCAGTGAGTCACTGCGAGGATTCGCTCAGCATCCAATAGTCGCGGATCTTTCGCATCACTTCGACGAACTGCTGGTAGTCCACCGGCTTGACCATGTATCCGGCGACATTCTTACTGAACGAATTGAACCGGTCCGTATCCTCCTTTGATGTCGTGAGTACGACAACCGGAATGGAGCGCAACTGCGGGTCCTGCTTGGCATGCTCCAAGAACTCAATGCCGTTCATCCGCGGCATATTGATATCGAGGAGGATCAAGCCGGGGCGCGGATTCGCGGGATCGCGCAGGTAGTCCAGCGCTGCTTCGCCGTCGGTGACGTGGTGCAGCGGGTTTGGCGATTGCAGTTCGCGCAGCGCGCGTTTGACGGTCATCGCGTCGATGGTGTCGTCTTCAACGAGAAGGACTACCTGGTTGTTTTTCATGATTCTGTCTCTGGTTTGCGGATCTTCGGTAATGTGAAATAAAATGTAGCGCCGTCTCCCGGCGTGGAT
Source organism: Verrucomicrobiaceae bacterium (assembly GCA_043719365.1). GTDB lineage: Bacteria > Verrucomicrobiota > Verrucomicrobiia > Chthoniobacterales > Chthoniobacteraceae > SXWH01. The sequence goes on from JAYSTZ010000697.1 coordinate 5,744, forward strand.
TGCAGCCATACGCGACCGCCTTCCATCTCGACGATCCTCTTTACGAGCGCAAGCCCCACTCCGGTTCCTTCCACAGAGTCGCGCGGCGCGAGCGTCTGAAAGAGCTGGAATATCCGCTCGAAGTATTTCTCTTCGATACCTGGCCCGTTGTCGGCGATGGAAAACCGCCAGAAATCCTCGCCATCTGATTCGCAAGCCACGCGGACGAGGCCCTGCGGCTTGTCCATATACTTGATGGCATTGCTGAGGAGGTTTTGAAAAACCTGCTGCGCCTTGGTCGGCTCGATCATCACACACGGCAACGGAGTCGTTATCTCCAGACGAAATTTCGCGGGCGCGGCGAGCAAATCGATCACGTTCGGAACCAGTCGCGCCAGATCCATTTCCACACGTCCTTCCTTAAATCTTCCGGCACGGGAATAAGTCAGTATTCCATCGATCAACGCATTCATACGCGTCACGCGACCCAGGATCAGATCGAACTGCTCTTTTCCCGCAGGGCCGATTTTTTCGCTATAATCTGCGGAAATCCAGCCTGCCAGCGAGGCGATGCCGCGAAGAGGTGCCTTTAAGTCGTGCGACACCACGTAGGCGAAGTCCGTGAGTTCCCGGTTGGCTTGCTCCAG
>JAYSTZ010000698.1:0-6352 GCA_043719365.1 Verrucomicrobiaceae bacterium
CCGCACAACGACCTCATCGACGCGATTGAGGGGAGCACAGGCTCGTCCTTTTCCCACTGCGGCATCGTCAAAAAGAGCGGCACCGCATGGGTCGTCGTCGAGGCCATCGGACCGGTGAAGGAGACACCGATCGCTCTCTGGGTGCTGCAAGGCCGCAAGAACGCCTACGCAGCCTACCGCCTGCGCGCTCCCCTCAACGCGAAAATCCCTGCGATTCTCGCCGCCACGGACAAATACAAAGGCCGCCCGTACGACATCCACTACGACTTCGACGAAGCCCGCATTTATTGCAGCGAGCTCCTGTGGAAATCCGTCCGCGACGCCACCGGGCAAAAGCTCGGCAAACTGCAAAAGCTCGGCGACCTCGCGTGGCAGCCTTATGAAAAAGTGATCCGCGCCATCGAGAACGGAGCCCTCCCTCTCGACCGGCTGATGATCACGCCGAAAGACTTCGCGGAAGCCCCGGAGCTGGAGCCTGTCTTTCGCAGTGGCTTTTAGAATGACAGAATCGTGACAAAGCACCTCTCGCTATCCTGCGGCAATGGGGCACTGTGGAGCATGATCTACGAGAAATTCCCGCAACTCCATTCGCTTTCTGCGGAAGACAAAGCGACGCTTGCGAAAGAACTGCTTTCGGAAGCAGCCAAGACTGAGGCCAGCGTGCCGAAACCATTTCTAGGGCGAGATCCCGCGCGCTTTCAAAAATTGGAACCGGACTGGAAGAACAAGATCCGCAACGCGCAGCACTAGCGTTAGCATCATTCAAGCGCAGGGCCATCGAAGTTTTGGCCTACACAGACCAGAGCCTCGGGCACCCATTCAGAGGACCAAGGGCAAAAGAAGTTCACGAACTTCGGTGACTCCTAAAACTCTCTGTGTCCATCGTGTCTCTGGGGTTCTAAGGCCCCGAACAGACCGCAGAGATACGATGGACGCAGAGAACCCTCTTGATGAGCCTCGTAGTAAGACCGGTTTTCTGGAACTCCGACCTCCCTTGACGTGAACGGCTGTGGTAGCTCCTTGCGAAGCGCTGGCGGCTTCACTCCTTTCATGAATGAGCCGGCGTGAAGTTGTTGACCGCTTACATCGCCAACGTCTCGCAGTCCTCTGGTTGAACAGCATTAGAGCATCTGCCAAAAGCAAACCCCGTTTGGCGGGATTGCGTCCGCAATCGGTGTACAAGGGGCGGCGACATTCCTGTCGCCGATTCACTCAACGCGAAGCGTCAAATCAAGTAACGGTGCGGCGTCCGAGAGCCGAGGGCTATCGATTTGGGCGCTTCGCGCTGTGGATACGGCGACAGGAATGTCGCCGCCCCTTGTAATTCGACTTCGAACCGGAAACTACTTTCGGCACACGCTCTAATCAACCAGCCAAAATTTGCTGACATCCGCCGTGATCCTGCCCGACTCGTTGCCTGAAACTACTGCGGTGCCGCAGGATTGTTTTCTGGAGCAGCAGGCTTCTCTGCAGGCTTTTCGGCGGGAGCAGCGGGCTTCTCGGCGGGAGCGGCAGGCTTCTCGGCGGGAGCGGCAGGCTTTTCGGCGGGAGCCGCGGGCTTTTCGGCAGGAGCAGCGGGCTTGGTCTCAGGAAGTGCTGGTGCAGCGACGGGCGGGGTCGTTGCGGTCACGGGCGGGACGGTGACCGGTGGCGTCGTCACGGAGATCGGCGCAGCGGGCTTCGGCGGCGGAGTCAGGCCGGGAGGTAGCGCGATTCCAGGAGGAATCGAGGCTCCGGCCGGCGTTCCCGCGCCGGGAGCGCCTTCGGGCGGTGTTTCGGGCTTTTTCTCGGCCAAGATCGAAGCGCGATCCTTCAACAACTGATCGATCGTTCCTTTCGCAATGAGGTATGGACGCGCTTCGAACTTCTTCTCGTTCGCGAGCTTCTCTTCGAGGCGCTTCTGCGTCGCGGCAAAATCTCCGTCCAACTTCGTCTTGTCTTCCGGCTTCTCGTCTTTTCCGGGCGTGCGCTCTTTGGGCAGCGCGGCGGAAATTGCGATGGTGACGGGGAAATTCTCGCCGACTGCTTTGCCAATCTTCACCGCATAAGTGAATTTGTCCGCCGTCTCAAATGTCACCGTGCTCGGTTTATCGAGGCCCGTTTCTTCGGGCTTGGCGTCCGGTGCCATCACGTCGGCAAACGACGGAGACGCGAGCGTGGATGCGATGGGGTTCACTTTCGAGGCGTCGAGCGCCTCTTCCGGCTTTGCCCCGTCGAGCTTCCAATCGGTCGTCGCGGATTCCCGTGAAACCTTCCATTTCTGCGTGTCGGTCGCGCCGTCGAGCGTGATGCTCATGACGTTTTCAAGCTTGAAAAAGTCGCGCTTCAGCCAGCTCTCGGCCTTCGTATTCACGTCCTCGAAAGCATCGCTGACGAGCGAGACTTTCGTGCTGCCCACAGGAAGAACGTGACGCCCCACCGCGAAGCCACCGCCGCCGCCGCCAAACATTTCCATCCCTTCGTCTCCACCTTTTTTCATCTGCTTCTTACCGAGAATAAGAGCGCCGAGATCCTTGCCGTCCTTGTCCTTAAACTCCACCAATGTTCCAGCGCCTTCACCCTTGCCGGGTTCGACGAGTTCCATGCGGGCGAATTGCGACGGTCCCACTTTGACATCCTGCACGGTCTTCATCTCCCAGACTTTGCGAATGAGCCCGCTTACCTGCTCGAAGTTCGCGGGATAATTCGCGCGTTCTTGCACGGTCCACACGTCGTCTTTTTTGACGAGGTTCATCTCCGCGCCCGTAGCCTTTACGGTCACGCGGGCCACGTCGTTGAGCGAGAGGTTCAGGACTTTACCGCCGCCAGAATTTGCGCCGGTGCCGTTCCATGATTTCTGGTTGTCCTTATTCAGATAGTATCCGGCTCCGCCGACGACGGCGACGAGCCCCAGCAATGATGCGAGTTGTTTGCCTTTCATGTTGGTAATTCAGTTAGCGGGCTGCTTGCAGTTTGCGGCGCTTAAGCGCCAGGAAAATGCCGACGGCTGTCACCAGCGCAGGCATCACGAGGATATTCATCCACTTGGTTTTCGTTTCGAGGGACTCGACATTGTTGCGCAAGTTCTTGCGCTCCTTCTTGAGCTGCACTTTCGAGTCGGCCTCCTTCTTTCGGAAGTTCGCAATCTCGGCCTGCTGCTCCGCAGAAAGGATGAACTTCTGCCCCCCCTCACCTGCTTTGCTGCGCTGGAGATCGTTCAGCTTCGTCTGCGTTTCGCGCAGGCTGGATTCAAGTTCCTTGATCTTGCTTTGGAATGCGGCCTCCGCGTCGGCCTGCATTTTCTTCACCACCGTGAACGGACGTTCGCGGGATGCGCGGCTGCGGACGGTGATGAGATTGCTATCCCCGGAAAGCTGCTCCACGCCTGCTTGCGCAAACGCAAGATTGCCGTTCGTCGGGATCATCATGCGCTGGCCTCCGCCGAAAGGATTCATCGCTTCCTGCACGCACGCTTGGTCTTGGATGAAGTCGGTGTCGCCAATCAGAATGACCACGTTTTGCTCGGCGGATTCTTTGAGTCCGGCCTCGGCGGGAGCATCGGGCTTTTTCTCCTCCGGCGGCTTTCCGTCTTCCGGCTTCGGCTCGGGAGCCTTGGGTTTGCCTTCGGGGAATGCCGTCTTGAATTTTCCTTCGAGCCGCACCGCCAGCGCGTATTCCGTGCCGGATGCCTTGAAGTCCGTGACGAGTTGCTCGCCGCCCATCTGCGCGCTCATCGGGTCGATAAGTTGCGAGTTTGTGGACGACTTGATCATCGCAGTCTGCCGCAATCCCTCGGCGGGCGAGCCGGTGAATGCGCCGCCAAATACAAAGAACAGATTATCCGCGCTCGCGGTGAGGAGGTCGTCTTTGTTCACCGCGTTTGCCGTGAGCGAGAGCACTGCGGGCGAGCGGCCCTGGCGCAACTTGGAGATGTAGTTCATGTCCGCGACGACCTTGGTGGAATCAAACGCGATGCCCCACGTCTTCAGCAACTTCTCCATCGAAGAGCTGCTCGCGCCGCCCATCGGTCCGCCAGCCGCGCGGTCCAGCGCTGCGAGCGGGTCGAGGTAGGCGATGAGCTTTCCGCCGCGTAGGACGAACTGATCGATCGCGTAGCTCGCCGCGTCGGTGATTCCTTTTGGATGAATGACGAGCAGCACTTTCACATCGTCGGGGATTTTATCGGCGGTCATCTCCACGGTCTTCACCGTGAAGTCCCGCTTCAGCTCCGTGACAAAGGTCCACGCGGGCTCCCCGCCGCGGCCCATGCGCATCATCATCGGGTTGCCGCTGCCGTTCACGGGCAGCGAAGACATCACGCCCACGACGGGCTTGCTCGGCGTCATCACACGCGACACGGCGCGCGCGAGGTCATACTCCAGCAGCTTTTGGCGGTTCGGGTCGAGAAATGGGATGGCTTCCTTTTGGTCGAGCATCGTCACGCTGACGCCAAGATAAAGCGCCTCTCCGCCCATCTCGATCATCTGGCCTTCCACGCCGTCCAGCTTCGCGGAATCTTCCGCGTCCGAATCCGGCTGAGGATCGAGCTTCTGGATTTCGATCTGTCCTTTCGATGCCTGCCGGAATTCCCCCAGCAAGTCTTCCACGCTCTGCGCGTAGTTCTTCAAGAACACCGGCATCGAGTTCTCGCCGCGTGTGCAGTAAAAGCGAATCTGCACTGGTGTATCGAGCTTCGCAAGGATGGCGCGGGTGCCCGCCGAGAGCGTGTAGGCACGCTCCGAAGTGAGATCGACGCGCACTTTCGCACGGCTGCCGATGATGTTCACGGCGATGATGATGGCGAGGAACGCCAGCACTCCGATCGTAGTGTAAAGGTAGGTTTCGAGGCCTTTCTTCATAGTAGTTTGGAAAAAGTAAGAGGTTGTGAATTAACCGGCGCGATGCGCACGGATGATGACGCTGGTGGTGAAGAGCGAGAACGCAATCACCGACAGAAAATAGAGGATGTCGCGCGAATCGAGCACCCCTTTTTGGATGCTCTCAAAGTGCGTCATCACGCTGAATGCCGCGATGCCTTCCACGGCCCACGTCGGCGCCCAGCTTGTCAGCAGGCTCGTCACCGGCGGATAACCCGCGAGGATGAGGAAGAGCGAAATCACCACGGCGACGATGAAGCTCACCACCTGGTTGCGCGTCATCGCGGAAGTCATCGCGCTGATTGCGAGATACGCTCCCGCCATGAAGAGGCTGCCGAGATACCCGGCGAAAATGACGCCATTATCCGGCGAGCCGAGATAGTTCACCGTCATGACCACGGGAAACGTGAGCGCCAGCGCGATGCCGACGACCACCCACGATGCGAGGAATTTCCCCACAATCGCCTGCCACGGAGTCACGGGCATCGTGAGCAGCAATTCGATTGTTCCGAGGCGCCGCTCCTCCGACCACATCCTCATACCGACTGCGGGAACGAGGAAGAGATATAGCCACGGATGCCACGTAAAGAACGCGGCCAGATTGGCTTCTCCACGCTCGAAAAAGCCCGCCACCATAAAGGTGAAAAACGAGGCGAGCAGCAGGAAGATGACGATGAATACAAATGCGACCGGCGAGGCAAAGTAGCCCTTCAGTTCGCGTCGGGCGATGGTGAGAGTTGGGTTCATTTCGTTTCCTCCTTTTTGGTTTTCGTGTCCGGGAGTGTGATTGCGCGGAAGACTTCATCGAGCCGTCCTGCTTCGACGTGCAGGCCCTGGAGCGACCAGCGTTCCTGAAATGCTAGGTCCGCAATCGCCCGCGACAGGTCGTCGCTTCCCGCATTCTTTCGTGGGAAAACGGAGAGCGTCAGCGGGCGCTGCGAAGTCACCGTCACGCGGTCCACTCCGTTCAAATGTCCGAGCTTCGCCGCGATGGCCGCGCCGTCGCCGTCCACGAGTTTCACCGTCACTGCTCCGGCTTGTTCGCTGCGCATTTTCAAATCGCGCGGCGTTCCGTTTGCCACGATCGTTCCGCGGTCAATGATGATTGCCCGCGAGCACACCGCCTCGACTTCTTCGAGGATGTGCGTGGAGAAGATAATCGCCTTCGTCTCGCCCATCTTTTTGATGAGCGTGCGAACCTCGTGCTTTTGGTTTGGGTCCAGTCCGTCCGTCGGTTCGTCGAGGATGAGCACCTCAGGATCGTGGATGATGGACTGCGCAAAGCACGTCCGGTGGCGATACCCTTTCGAGAGAGTCTCCACGCTCTGGTGCTGCACATTTTCCAAGAAGCACATCTCCAGCACCCGGTTCACCGCCTTCTTCCCCACATCGCCGCTCAGCCCGCGCAACTCCGCCGTAAAAGAGAGGAACCCGCGCACCGTCATATCTGCGTAAGACGGCGCATTTTCCGGCAAATAGCCGATGAGCCGCTTGGC
>JAYSTZ010000699.1:0-16674 GCA_043719365.1 Verrucomicrobiaceae bacterium
ATCGAGCGCCGTGTAAAAGAAGTCGGAATTCCGTCCCGCACCAGCCGGGGAGATGTTGCGGGCACGCTCCAGTTTTGCTGCACGTTCCGCGGCGATGCGGGCTTCGTCGGCCTCGGCCTTCGCACGAGATGCAGCGGCGGCTTTCATCTCCGCGAACTTCAGTGCGTCGTCCCGTCGGCGAAGCTCTGCCTCCATCGCTGTGCGTTGCTCGGTGGTGACGCGGGCGGCGTCATCCTCCATGCGCTTGCGGTCGGCATCGATCGACGCACGCTCCGCAGCAAGGCGGTCGGCCTCAGCGCGATTGGCATCCGCTGCACGGTCGGTTTCCGCCTGCGCATCGCGGAGTTTTTGTTCTGCGAGTGCCTGTCTTTCTTTCTCCGCAACCTGCTCTTGGGCGGCCATGCGCTCGGCGAGTTCGGCGTTTTGTTTTTTGAGCAGCTCGACTTCCGCGGCTCGTTTCTCTTCTCCGCAACCTGCGAGCAGTGCTGCGATGGTGACGCTAAGGATAATGCGTGGCTTCATGATTTGCAGCTTTGGACGCAAATGGCCGCGAGTCGATTCTACATTTTTCGAAGATTCGCAAATCTCCGGAATGCATCCCTGCTGGAATGTTCAGCAATTCGCTATCGCCGTGACTACGCCTTCGCCGCTTCCTTCACCCACGCGTCCTTGAGCGTGATGGTTCGGTTGAAGACGAGCGCGCTGGGAGTGCTCTCGGTATCGAGGCAGAAATACGCGAGGCGCTCGAACTGGTAGCGCTCCCCCGCGGTTGCAGAAGCCAGCGCAGGCTCCAGTTTGGCGCGCACGACTTCGAGCGAATGCGGGTTCATCACCGTCTTGAAATCGCGTCCGTCGGCTTCCGGGTCGGCTTCGGTGAACAGGCGGTCGTAGAGCCGCACTTCGGCTTCCACGCATTTCGTCGCGCTGACCCAGTGAATTGTTCCCTTCACTTTGCGGCCTGCGGTCGGCCCGCCCGTGCGGCTGTCCCAATCGGCGGTGCAGTGCAGTTTCGTCACGTTGCCTGCGTCGTCTTTCACAATCGATTCGCACTTGATGATGAACCCGTATTTCAGCCGCACCTCGCCGCCCGGTTTCAGTCGGAAGTATTTCGGTGCGGGGACTTCCATGAAATCGTCCTGCTCGATCCAAAGCTCGCGTGTGAACTCGATTTCCCGCGTTCCGGCAGCCTCGTCGGACGGCAGATTTCCCGCAACGCTAGGCGACACGCCACCTTCGGGGTAATTCGTGATGACGACCTTCAGCGGGCGCAACACGGCGAGCCGCCGAAGTGCACGGGCGTTGAGGTCCGTACGGATGGAGCTTTCGAGCACCGAGACATCGGTGAGCGATTTGAACTTCGTCACGCCGATATGATACGCGAAATCGCGGAGTGCTTCCGGAGTCACGCCGCGACGGCGCATACCGGAGATGGTGGGCATCCGCGGGTCGTCCCAGCCGGTGACGAGCCGCTCTTCCACGAGCTGGAGCAGCTTGCGCTTGCTCATCACCGTGTAGTTCAGATTCAGCCGCGCAAATTCATACTGATGCGGCTGCGGGTTCCACAGCCCGACCGCATCTACGAGCCAGTCGTAAAGCGGACGATGCACCTCAAACTCCAGCGTGCAAATCGAGTGCGAGATGCCCTCGATGGCGTCGCTGAGGCAGTGCGCGTAATCATACATCGGATAAATCGCCCACGCGTTGCCGGTGCGATGATGCGCGACTTTGCGGATGCGGTAGAGCACCGGGTCGCGCATGTGGATGTTCGGCGACGTCATGTCGAGTTTCGCACGCAGCGTCTTCGAGCCATCGGCAAACTCACCCGCACGCATCCGGGCAAAAAGGTCGAGGCTCTCCGCCACGGTCCGCTCGGCGAAAGGCGAACGAATCCCCGGAACCGACGGCACTCCGCGATACTCCGCCATTTCCTCGCCCGTCAGGTCGCAGACAAAAGCGACGCCCTTCTTAATAAGCGTCACCGCGAACCCGTAGAGTTGCTCGAAGTAATCACTCGCATAAAACGGCTCGCCGTTCGGCTTCAGTCCCATCACGCCATCGGCCCAGCCCCCGATGAGCCAGCGCACGTCGCGCTGGATGCTTTCGTCGTATTCCACGTCCTCCTTGGTAGGGTTGGTGTCATCCATTCGCAGGTTGCAAGTCCCGCCAAACTCGCGGGCGATGCCGAAGTTCAGACAAATGCTCTTCGCGTGGCCGATGTGCAGATACCCGTTCGGCTCGGGCGGGAAACGCGTCGTGATCTTCGGATACGAACCGTCCTGCACAGCTTGCGCGACGATGTCCCGGATGAAATCGGACGGTGCAGCAGGCGGAATCGGCGTATCGGTGGTCATTTTGGAAAAGGGGCGGAACATAGACAAGCCGCCCGCTGGCTGTCGAGCGGTTCGGCGGGGTGTTTACAGCTTACAGCATGTTGAAAAACGCAGCTCCTCTTACTCTTGCTCTTACTCTTGCTCATGCTCATGCTCATGCTCTTGCTCTTGCTCGCTGTGGCTCAGCCTTTGAAAACGGAGCAAGAGCAAGAGCAAGAGGTAAGAACTACGCTGGGTGTCTCTGGGTTATCAATAGGCCGCTAAGGAACCGGCCCGCGGCAGGTGGTATCGCCGTGGCCGCTGTGCCGCACATCAACCCAAACTGTTATGCTCACAATCTACGGCAACAAAAATGCGCGCTTCTGCGACGGTGTTTCACGGCGGGACTTCCTCCGCATCGGCGGTCTGGCCCTCGGCGGGCTGGCACTGCCTTCCATCCTGAAGGCGGAGGCGCAGCAGGCCGTCGGCAAGTCCCACAAGGCCGTCATCATGATCTTCCTGCCGGGCGGCCCGTCGCATCAGGACATCTTCGATTTAAAAATGGACGCGCCCTCCGAGATCCGCGGCGAGTTCCGGCCCATCGGCACCAACGTGGACGGCATCCAAATCACCGAGCACATGCCGCGTCTTGCCAAGGTGATGGACCGCGCCACCATCATCCGCTCCATGAGCGATTGCGACGGACGCCACGACGCCTTCCAGTGCCTCACCGGTCGTCCATTCACCCAGCAGCCTCCCGGAGGCTGGCCGTCGTTTGGCGCCACCGTTTCCAAAATGCAGGGTGCCATCGACCCAGCCGTGCCTGCCTTCGTAGGGCTCGCGCCAAAGATGGGCCACATGGAATGGGCCCGCACCGGCGAACCCGGCTTCCTCGGCGTCCGGCACGCGCCTTTCGAGCCCAATAAAGGCAGCGGCCTCGGCGACATGACGCTTACCGGCGTGACCCTCGACCGCCTCGCCGACCGCCGCGCGCTCCTCACCGGCTTCGACCAATTTCGCCGCGATGTCGATGCCAGCGGGCTCATGGACGGGCTCGACGCCTTCAACCAGCAAGCCTTCGGCGTCCTCACCTCCAGCAAGCTCCTCACCGCCCTCGACGTCACCAAAGAAGACCCCCGCATCCGCGAGACCTACGGCACCGGCGACCCAAAGAATCGCGACGACGGCGGGCCGAAAATGATGGAGCACTTCCTCGCCGCACGCCGCCTCGTCGAGGCCGGAGCGCGTTGCGTCACCGTCTCATTCAGCCGCTGGGACCACCACGGGAAAAACTTCGACGCATTGCGCCAGGACCTCCCGCTGCTCGACCAGGGCCTCACCGCCCTCCTCACCGATTTGCAGCAACGCGGCCTCGACAAAGATGTATCCGTCGTCGTCTGGGGCGAATTTGGCCGCACCCCGCAGATCAATAAAGACGGCGGGCGCGACCATTGGCCCAAAGTCTCCTGCGCACTCCTCGCCGGCGGCGGCATGCGCCACGGCCAAGTCATCGGCGCCACAGATCGCCTCGGCGGCGAAGCGACCGAGCGCCCCGTGAAGTTCGGCGAAGTCTTCGCCACGCTCTACGAACGCCTCGGCATCGACGTGGCAAAAACCACCCTCGACGACCTCACCGGTCGCCCCCAATATCTCGTCCAGCCCGGCTGCTCCCCGATGCGCGAGCTTATTTAACCCGAACGCCGCGATTGCGTGTCGTGGCTCACGCAGCCCTCTGCGTGAAGTTCCTCACGCGAAGCGCACTCATTCTGGTCGTCCGGCACCTTGGATCTGCGCTTCGCGTAAAGAGTATCACGCAGAGGGCTGCGTGAGCCACGACTCCGGCAATCGCCGTCCAAATCGCACCGTTCGGGTTAATGGATGGTTGGCATTTTATGGGCCGGTGATTCTCGTATTCGGCAGCGCCGCCTTTAGCGCCGCGATGCTCTCCTTAGTCAGCCCCGTGCAGGCGTAGAGAACGACTGTTTGTAGAGCGGAGAGGTTCTTTAGCGCGTCCACATTCGTCAGCTCGGTGCAGTCGCTGAGATAGACCACTCGCAGAGCGGAGAGGTTCTTGAGGGCCTCCAAATTTGTCAGTCCCGTGCATTTGTTGAGATAGACCTTTTCAAGTGCGGAAAGGTCCTTTAGCGCATCCAGGTTTGTCAGCCCCGTGCAGCCGTTGATCCCTAGCAGTTCCAGCGCGGAGAGGTTCTTGATGGCGCCTAAGTCTGTCAGCCTCGTGCAGTCGTTGAGCCCGAGGCTTCGAAGAGCGGTGAGGTTGCGGAGCGCCTCTAAGTCCGTCAGCCCAGCGCTGCCGATGAGCCCCAATGTTTGCAGAGCCGTGAGATTCTTGAGCGCGTCGACGTTCCTGAGGTCCGTGCAGCGGTCGAGCACGATGCTTTGCATTCGAGTGAAGTCTTGGAACGCGGAGAGGTCGCGCAAGGTGGCGGCGTTTCGGATCATCACGCCCCTGGGATTCAGCCGGTGGACGATGGCGAGGTGCTGCTCAAACGCTACGCTCGTCGGGATCCACACGGTTATTACGCCATCCAGCCACGTCTCTTTCTTGAAAGCCGACTTCCAGTCCTCTCGTATCCTTTCGACCGGGTCGAAGTATTCCACCGTCCACCCCAGCGCCTTTGCCTCCGCGAGCGCGGAGCGGAAGGCGTAGGCCCGCCAGCCGCTCCAGCCAAACGTGGCGATGACGAGGACGATGAGCCAGCGGGTGAGGTGCCACTTGCGGCGCGGTGGTGGTGGGTCGGCGGTCATTTGCGGTGGGCTCTTTTAGCCGCATTGACTGGGGGGTGCAAAGAAAGGTTCGGGGATTTTGGCGGCTTCTCTGTGTGCTCTGCTTTCTGCCGGGGTGATTTTGAGCGCCGAAGGTGCGTGCTGTGACAGGTCGGGGCAAAAGTCCCCAAGTGGATATGCGCCTGAGTAAGTGTATAGGCCCCAAGGAGGGGGAACGTCCCGTTCCCCTGCGCGCCGAAGGTGCGCCAATGCCCGTGATAAGCCGGGGAACCACTCCGTGGTTCAGGGGGCCGAGACGGCCCCCCTCCTTGGCGCAAGCGAACGGGATGCTTCAATTAAGCAAAGGCCAAGTCAAAATGAGCCTGAGCAAGTGTATAGGCCCCAAGGAGGGGGAACGTCCCGTTCCCCTGCGCGCCGAAGGTGCGCCAATGCCCGTGATAAGCCGGGGAACCACTTCGTGGTTCAGGGGGCCGAGACGGCCCCCCTCCTTGGCGCAAGCGAACGGGATGCTTCAATTAGCAAAGGCCGAGTCAAAATGAGCCTAAGTAAGTGGCCCCAAGGAGGGGGAACGTCCCGTTTTACGGGGGCGGTGCGGCGAGTGCAACCTAGTGGATTCGGTGGAGCATGAGCGATCTCCCGCCGAACGCCGGAACTTTTAGCGATTGACCGCTTGCCTGTGCGCGGATTCCCGCTTATTTGGCGGCCTCCAACCCGCAACACGTTTGTCACTTCCATGAAACACACCCGTCTTCTCTTCGCCACACTCGTCACTCTCGCGGCTCCGGCATCCGCTCAAGTCATTCAGGATTCGTCCCTGCTCTTTCACTACGACGCTGCTGATTTGAACGGCGACGGACTGCCCGATGGAATTCCCGGCGGCACTCGCATCAGCCAGTGGAACGACAAGTCGGGTGGCGGCCGCAATTTGCAGCGCGCTTCGTTTTTGACGGGTGCGGCAAACAGCTACGCGGACGATATTTTCCTGCTGCCGAATGCTGCGAATGGGATGCCGGCGCTGCATTTTGGAAATCAGATCGGGGGGAATGGCGCGGGGTCGATTGATTACATGGTCGGGCCGATTCTTTCGGGCACACAACTCGGCGGCGCTGCGGGGAACCAGATGACAATGTTTATGGTGCAGAGGAAGCACGCCAGCGTGGTGCATGCGCAGTGGGAGGCGAGTCAACGTATTGGCTTTGAAGGGACTGCCCGCTGGGATTGGGTGAATGGAAACACAACAGCGCCAATCGGCCAGTATGCGCCGTCGGTGCTGACCGCGCAGACGCCGCTGATTCAAGGCGGGCAGTTTGTGGTCTATACTGCGGAGCGCACGGGCACGAGCGCTCCGGCGGGCATGACGGCGGAGACGCAGTACGTATTTGTCAACGGGACGCAGGAGCAGAAAATTCAGACGACTGCCGGCTTGAATTTGCTGGGAACAAACAGCGGGCGCTGGGGATTTGGCGGGCAGAACTCCGGCGGCAATCTGGCGCATGTGGATTTCTCGGAGATCATCTTTTACAATCGGAACCTGACGACGGCGGAGCGGCAGCAGGTGGAGAATTTCCTGAAGAAGAAATACAGCATCGATTTAAATTCGTTCACCGCCGGTGTCTATGTGAACAAAGCGGCGAACGTGTTTAACCAATACCACGGGACCTACTCGACTTCGATCAATGGTGGGACCGTCGAGACCGTGGACCGGTTGTTTGACAGTGCGCCGTCCACGAAACTGCTGGTGGCGGCGACCGGTGCGACAAACATCAATATCGATGTGATGTTCCCGACGGACCGGATCCCGACGATTCGCAGCTACAACATCACTTCAGCGAACGACAATCAGCCGCGTGATCCGAAGAACTGGAACTTTCAGGGCTCCAACGATGGGACGACTTGGACGACGGTCGATGCGCAGACGAACCAGACGTTCGCCACGCGTTTGCTGACGCGGACCTTTGTGCTGGGAGCGGCGCAGACGTATCGCTTTTACCGGCTGAACATCACGGCGAACAACGGCGATGCGACGAGTACGCAGCTCGCGGAATGGGGATTCAATACGGCGGTGACGAATACGAACCCGACGATCACCGGCGCTCCGGCCGGAAATCAGACCACGACGGCGGTGGAGATCGCGGCGAACCTTTTTGACCGCCGCACGGATACGAAATATCTGCAAACGAATACGGCAAATGTCGCGGTGACTGTGGTGATGCCCGCGGCGGAGACCATTCGCGCTTATACGGTGGCGACCGCAAATGACGTGGCCGTGCGCGACCCGCGTGACTTCAAGCTGGAGGGCTCGAACGACGGGACGAACTGGACGCTGCTGAACTCCCAGACGAACGTCGTCTGGCAGGCGCGGTATCAGGTGAAAGAATTCAACTTTTCAAACAGCACGGCGTTCACCCAATACCGAATCAGCGTGACGAAGAACTGGGGCGACGCGAGCACGCAGATGTCGGAAGTGTCCCTCTTCCCGTACTCGGCGACGACGGACAGCGACGCGGATGGCGCGGCGGATGCAAGGGAGTTTCAGGAGTTTGGGAACCTTACATCGGTGACTGCGGGCGATTCGGATGGCGACGGACTGCCGGACGGATACGAGTTCACCCACACGTCGCCGCGCAGCACGACTGCGATGGTGGCTTCCGCGGATCTCGACGGCGACGGGCGGACGAGCTTGCAGGAGTTCGCGGCAGGCACGCATCCGCTGGTCGCAGACTCGGACAATGACGGACTGAGCGACGGGGCGGAAGTCACGGCGGGCACAAACCCGCTCCTCGCAGACACCGATGGCGATGGGTTGAGCGACGGCGTGGAGGTGAATACTTCCCTTACGAACCCACTGATCGCAGACACTGACGGCGATGGAGTTTCGGACGCGATTGAGCGGCAGCTCGGCTTTAATCCGAACAGCGCGGCGAGCACGCCGGTTTTCCTCCCATCGGTCGGCATCAATCTCGCGGAGAACAATCTCGATTTCCTCCAGCCGTTCGAGGTCATCGGTGCCCGCGGCTACCGGCAGGCAAATTGGAATCATCTGCTGAGCTTTAACCAGGGCATTGTGGCAGGCTCGGTGAAAGACAACACGGGCTCGGTGGTTTCCGGGCTCAGCGTTGCATCGACCGTGGGTGCGGTTAATCGCGGCCGAGTGGGCGACAACAGTAGCGTTTTTAACCGGCTGATGAACGGTTGGTTTAGCGATTCGACGACTGCGGACAACCCGACGCTGACGCTGACGGGCATTCCTTACACCAACTATGACGTCGTCATTTACACGGAGTCGGAAACGGCCAACGCGCTGATGGGTGGACTCAAAGTCGTGGACCCCGCGAACGCTGCGAACGTGTACGCGCAGAACTCATATTTCCGCGCGCTGAACAGCACTCTCGGCAACAATCTCGACAGCTCGTTTGTGCTCGTGGAACAAACCGGCGCGACGCCGGCCACCACGCTCGCAGGCAACACGATTGTGTTCCGCAACCTCACACAAGCGAGTATCAAGATCGTGGGCCGCGCGCTTACGAGCTACAGTCGCTCGTCGATTACGGCGGTGCAAATCGTGGCTACCAATCCGGCCATTGATTCGGATGGCGACGGTCTGCCGGACAGCCTGGAAATTTCGCTCTTTGGCGATCTCACTGCTCAAAGCGGCGCGTCGGATGCCGATGGCGACGGGCGCACCAATGCGCAGGAACTGGCGGCTGGAACTTCGCTGATTCTCGCCGACACCGACGGCGATGGATTAAGCGACGGCGCGGAAGCAACTGCGGGCACCAATCCACTGCTCGCCGACAGCGACGGCGACGGCGACTCGGACTTTACCGAATTGAACACCGCGCCGCTCACCAACCCGCTCGTTGCAGATACAGATGGCGACGGGTTCAACGATGGAGCCGAGCGCGCGGCTGGAACGAACCCGAACAACGTGGCATCTTTCCCGGCGTTCGTGAATTCCATCGGCGTGAACTTCGCCGAGACAGCGACCGATTCGCTGGCTCCCGGTGAGGTCGCCGGTGCGGGAAATTTCCGTCAGACGAACTGGATGAACGTCCTCGGTGCATCCGGGACCAATGTGCCTTGCGTGAACAGTTCCGGAACCACGCTAGCGACGACGGTGACATGGGCGACCGCCGCAACCTCCCGTGTCGGTGGCGCATTCAGTCCATCACCCTTCGCGACGCCCACCCGCAAGCTGCTGGTCGGATACCTCGACGACAACGGAACCGCAGGAAACGACAACCCAATCATCACTTTCACCGGCGTGCCATACTCGCGCTACGCGATGATCATCTACCCTGAGAGCAGCGACACGACGGACACGGTCCTGGGTTCATTCCGCGTCGTCGATCCCGCAGCAGTAGGCGTAAATATCAAAGGCCCGAGCTACATCAAATCCACCGCCGGCCTCGAAAGTGCCATCACCTTGCAGGAAAACGGAGCGACTACGGGAGCGGCGGCCTCGTCGGCAAATGCGCTCATTTTTAACAACCTCACGAACGCAAACATCCGGCTCATCGCAAAACGTGAATCAACGCCGACAGCGACGCGCGCTCCTGTCACGGCGATACAAATTGTGGACACTTCCACCGCTCTCGATGCTGATGCCGATGGGATGTCGGACAACTGGGAGATTATCTATTTCGGAACGAAAACAAGAACCGGGACCGGTGATTTTGATGGGGATGGTCTTACCGATTTGCAGGAATACATTGCGGGGACGAATCCGACTTCCAGCGATAGTGACAACGACGGCGTGACGGATGGCGAGGAAGTAGCCAATGGCACAAATCCGCTCATCGTGGATACGGACGCCGACGGCCTCACCGACTTGCAGGAGAAATATCTCACAACCAACGGTAATAACGTGGATACAGACGGCGATGGAGTGCCGGACGGGCGCGAAGTAGCGCTCGGCAGCGATCCGAAAGTTGCGGGCTCGGTACCGCCCGCCGGGCTGCTATTCTACGAGGCGTTTAGCAACAAGCTCTACGGTGCCGGTTCCATCGCTCCCCAGCCACTCACGAGCCTCTACAACCCGCGAACCGCCACCGTGATTAACGGACTCAGCACGGTGACTGAAAACAGCCTCACTTACGGCCCTGTCGCCGTAAATGGAGGACGCATCAGGCACTCCAACCTCGGCGCGACGACGACCGCAGAACTCTACACCAGCCTCGACGTCACGGGCACCAGCACCTTCGCGGCAAGCGGCCTCGTAAATGGCGGCTACATCGGCGGCACCACGACCGCGCAGACCGTCTATGTGAGCTTCCTCTATCGCTGCAATCGTGTCGCACGCAACTCCGCAGGCGATCTCGACGGAGTGGCGAAATCGTTCTTCGGATTCCAAACATTTCGCGATGCAACGGAAGTGACCGGCATGGGCGAATCCACTGCATCCGGAACTTTCGGGCTCTTCGGTCCGGCGGTGGGCGACGTTCCGGCTACGCCTGCTTTTTCAACGAATAACGCAGTGCATCTCGTCGTGGCGCGCATCGATTTCAAAGCATCCACAAACGACGACATCAAAGTATGGCTCGACCCAAATCCGCTCGTCGCCGAGGCCTCGCAGCCCGGGACGGTGCCGACATCGGTTCGCACCGCGATTACGGATTTGAGCTTCAACCGCCTCTCATTGCGCGGCGGCACCACCGACACCGACCACGATGTCGAATACGATGAACTTCGCATCGGAACTTCATGGAATGCGGTGCTCCCGACCGTCAGCTCGGCGCTCGTGATCAATGAGTTATCCGCAAACGGCGGGCTCGAAGATGAAGACGGCAGCAACGAAGACTGGATCGAACTTTACAACGGCGGCGTGAGCGCTGTGGACCTCAGCGGCTACAAACTTAAAGATGCGACATCGACCTGGGTTTTCCCGACGCTCAGCCCGGCCATCACGTTGCTGCCCGGCCAGCACCTCGTTGTTTTTGCAAGCAGCAAAGATGCGACGAAACGCCCCGCTTACATTTCCACGAGCGTGCTCCACACAAACTTCAAGCTCACTTCGGCGGGCGAATACCTCGCGTTGCTCGACCCGTCTGATGTAGTCGTAACCGAATTCGCGCCGGCGTTTCCTGCGCAGCAATCGGGTTACAGCTACGGATTGAAAGATGGAGTGTATGGCTTCATGCAGCCGACACCGCGCGGCGCGAACAGTTCCTCGTATCCGGCGATTCCTGCGACGCTCACGATCTCTCAAAACTCGGGCGTTTTCACCACGCCGATAGCCGTAAGCGTCACGGGGCAGGCCGTGGGACAGCTCGTCCGCTACACACTAGACGGCTCTATTCCGAGCATCGGAAATGGATTCACTTACTTCGCACCGATCACGATTTCGAGCACCGCGCAATTCCGCTGCCGCGTCGCGCAACCGGCGCTCGAAGGGCCGATTTCCTCGGAGATCTACCTCTTCCCCGCAGCCACCGCGCAATCCGACGCCACATCAAGCTACACGATTCCAATCGTCGTCGTGGATACCTCGGGCCGAGTGATTCAAGCGGGCGACGCCAACACGCACGAATGGCCGACGCAATGTTCTTACGTCTTCTACGAGAACGTGCCTCCAGGTGGCGTCAGCCTCGGCAGCACTCCGCCGACCACTTTCTCCCGCGGTCAAATCGGCGTGCGCGGAAAGACGTCATCGGGCGAAGCTAAAAAGCCTTACGCGGTGAAGTTTTTCGGCGAAGACAACGATGAAGATAAGAGCAGGTCGATGTTCGGCCTGCCGTCGGCCGCCAGTTGGGTGCTCTACGCACCGGACAGCTTCGACAAATCGGGTCTTCGCAATGTGCTCATGTATGAACTGAGCCGTCAGATGGGGCAATGGGCGCCCAACTGCCGCCTCGTGGAACTCTATATCAATACCGCTGGCGGAACGCTCACGAATGCGTCTTATCAGGGCCTCTACGTCTTCATGGAAAAACCAGATCGCGGAAAGGACCGCGTGAATGTCGAGGAAATCACGCCTTACCAAAACACCGGCACCGACGTGACCGGCGGCTACATCTTCCAGATTAACAAGCTCTACGTCACGCCACCGACTGACCTCCGCGTGGGCTCCGGCACCTACGTTCCGGGCACTGGCGCGGACATCCTCGTCGAGTATCCGAACGAGGCCGATACCACCATCCCCCAACGAACCTACTTGAACACTCTGTTCAACGAAATCGAGGACACGATCAACGCCAACCCCGGCGGCGCGCCAACTTACATACACCCAGTCACCGGCAAGCATTACCGCGACTACCTCGACGTTCCATCGTGGGTCGATCACCACATCCTCAATGTCGCCGCGAACAACGTGGACGGCCTGCGCCTCAGCGCTAGAATGTATAAACCTCGCAACGGAAAAGTCTTCGCCGGTCCGGTGTGGGACTTTGACCGCTCCATCGACTCCAACGACGCTCGCGACGACAATCCGCTCGCATGGGTCGGCACGACCGACGCCACGAAGTTCTTCCGCTACGGCTGGTGGAAAGCGCACAACGATCCTGCTGGCTCGGCTACATCGCCAAACGGACTCGCGCACGGCTTGCTGAAAGATCCCGACTTTATGCAGACGTGGGTGGACCGCTGGAACAGCATCCGGAGCACGGGACAGCCGATGACCACGGCCAATGTTAGCGCATTGCTCGATGGCTGGCAGGCGCAGGTTTTCCCTTCCGCAGCGACTGCCACCACGCAGTGCCCGGCGAATCGCAACTACCTCAAATGGCCCGCGCAAAATACGCCGCGCACATTCCCGCTCATCGGTCTGAATACGCCGAATCTCTACTCCAACGAAGTCGGCGTCATGAAAGACTGGATGCAAAAACATCTCGGCTTCATCGACGGCAATGTCGTGAAAGCGCCGGTCTATTCCGTCGCCGCCGGAGCCATCACCAACGCGACTTCGCTCGACCTCTCGTCGGCGGACCACATCCCCGGCACGACGAAAATGTTCTTCACGATCGACGGCACCGACCCGCGTCCATCCGGCGGAGCGATGCCCGTTGCAAACGGCACCACTCTGTTTGAATACACCGGTCCATTTACCCTCGCAGCCGGCCACTACGTCGTAAAATCGCGCGTCTTCAATCCAACGCTCGCGCCATTCGACGAGACCGTCACCACCACGAAACTCTCGAAATGGTCGGGGCTCAGCGAGACGTACTACTTCAGCGACGCCGTCGCGGCAGCAGCCGGAAACCTCGTCGTCTCCGAGCTGATGTATCACCCGCTCGACCCGTCACCCGCCGAGATTGCCGCGGGCTTTACCGACTCAGACCAGTTTGAGTTCATCGAACTCCTCAACGTCGGCAACAATACCATCGACCTGTTCGAAAGCCGCTTCACCAGCGGGGTGGACTACCATTTCCGCAACGGAACCATCACCCAACTCGCGGCTGGCCAGCGGATGCTCATCGTCAAAAACCTCGCCGCATTCACCATGCGCTACGGCCCAGCAGCCGCAGCGCTGGTCGCGGGACAGTTTGAAGGAAATGACAACTTCAACAACGACGGGGAAACCGTGACGATCGTGGACCGCCTCGGGAACGTGATTCTGTCGTTCACTTACGACGACCTCGCCCCGTGGCCGCTCAACGCCGACGGTCTCGGACGCTCGCTCGTGCTGAAAAACCCCGGCCCGATGAGTGACATGAGCCTCATCACTTCATGGCGTGCCAGCGTCGTCCAGGGCGGAGAACCAGGCGCACCGGACTCGCGCACGTTCATCGGCATCGCAGGAAATGACAACGACGGCGACGGCTTCAGCGCACTGCTAGAATACGCGGGCGGCGTGAGCGACACCGACGGCGCGGCGCGACCGAACTTCACATGGGGCGTCGCCAACGATGGCGGACAAGACTACCTCACGCTGACATTTGTCGCCGACCTTCGCGCCGACGACATCACCATCACCGCCCAGCGAACCACCGACCTTGCGCAGGCATGGGGAAACAGCATCGTCGAAATCTCACGCATTCCGAACACCGCGACCGGCTTCGCGACCATCACGTTCCGAAGCGCCGTTCCGTATTCCGGAAGCCCTGCGGAGTTCATGCGCATCCTCGTCACGAAGCCATAGTCGGCCGACTGCGAACGACGGTCTTAGCGCTCTGCCTCAATGTGAAACACCTCCGCGAGGTCCACGGACACGGGGCGTCCATCGGGATGCGCGGGCATGAGCTCCTTCATCGACGCCCACCAGCGCTGACAAATCTCCGTCTGTGCGATGGCCGCCCATCGCGCTTCGCTCTCGATTTCCGCGTAGGCGAAAAGCTGCCGTGTTCCGGGATGAAGGAATATCGAGTAGTTCGTCACGCCATGCGCCAGCAGGCTGGCCTCCAGCTCCAGCCAGATGGGGCTGTGGCGGCGTTCATACTCCTGCTCCTGCCCCGCGTTGACGGACATGACGAATGCTTTGCGAATCATGCGGCTTCCATAGCGCAGACTCACGGGAATGCGCAATGCGATCACGGCCTCCGGTATCAGTGCTGCTTCGTTGACACTCCTCGCATCGGAAAGCAGTCTCTTCGGCGATGATTCGTCCGAAGACAAACCGGATTGCTTCGGCCGTTGCGCTCGCCTGTGCGGGGCTTGCGGCAATCGTTGGTTGCCTGTCTTTTATAGTCGGCCCGGACATTCCTGTTCTCGCGAAGAGCGAGCATTCGAGGGCTGTGTTGGACAGTCTGCGAGATTCGAGTGCCGCGAACTCAAGCGGAGGGAGATCCGTCGAGGCACGGCGTCACATTGGCTTTCCAGTTCCCATTGAACGGGAGTCAGCTCCGCCGACCCGGAAATGGGAACTCAGCGACATCGATACTTCGGGCGAATCCCGCGTGAGGGTCGCAGCCGAAGTTGCCGGTCAGGATATTTCCCAACTCCCGGTCGTAGTGGAGAAGATGCGTGATGCGCGCGAAGTGGACCGCGTTGTCGTTGCCTCGGTGTCCTATGCCGCAAGGCGCAACGCTGCCGCCACATTTGCTGCGGCTCGCGGGCTGAAGCAAGACGAGCGAAATCACGCACAGGCGCTCGTCGGGCATGAATTCCTTAGGAGGGGCGATCTCCAGTCCGCGATCTCCGTGATGAAGTCGCTGCAACCCGACATCTCCCGAACCATGCTCATTTGGAACGTTTCAGAAAAGTACGCATCCCAAGACATTGCCGGCGCAGCGCGTTGGGTGATGGATTCGTTTCCAAAAGGCAGCCCGGACCGCGAAGACGCATTCGGTGCGATCGTGGCTGCGCGCTTCGGGAGCCGAAGTGCCGCGGACCTCCGGCAGATTTTGCCGTATATCGAAAACAAAACCGACCGCACCAACGCAGTGGACGCTGTGACACGTGGTCTCGCGGCTGTGGGACAGACCGCAGCGCTGGATGGATTTGTCGGCTCGCTTCTCCCGGACGAGGCCGCGATTGCGCGGAAAATCTACAGAAAAGTCGGCTCCGGCATTCGCTGATGCCCGGTTAAGGCTTCGCGTGATGTGCATCCGTGCGGCCTCGATCAGCGGCAGCGCCACTCACGACGCTGAATGTGTCTGCGGGAGATCCTGAATGCGTACCGTGTAGTTTTTTGGAGTGTGGTCGATGAGCGGCTGAGGAAGGAGATTACCTGATTTTGGCAGCTTCATGAGGCCGGATACATTCTCGATGAAATCGGTGACGCCCTTAAATCTGGAGCGCTCACCCGCAATGTCCGAATCGTTGTGCGAGATCTCGAGCGTTCCGTCGAAGAGCAAGCGGTGTTGCTGTCCGCAATGTTGATAGAGAGGGAAAAACGGGAGCGAAACCACAGGAGGCACGGTCGTCACAATGTCCCGGTCATTAACGATACGCGCGTGAAACAGCCCGCGAAGATTCTCGCGAAAGTCCGCATCGCCCACGCGTGGAGAACCGAACGTGTACAGTGCGGCGGGGCTCATGAGCGTGGGGTCGAAAAGCGCCCGGGCCGCAGCCATCGTGGCCAACGCGGCCCCCAAACTGTGGCCGGTGAAGAATGCCGGGACACGCAACGATTGCAGTTCATGCCGGATGTCTTCCCAAACAGAATCGAGGGCATTCAGGAATCCTGCGTGAACTTGTCCGCGCTCGTTCCATTTGGTCATCGGAACCCGGATGTCCGTGAACATGTCGCGTAGCCCGAGCGTCCCGCGAAATACGACTACGACGTTGTTCACCTCGATGCCGGCATTTCGGAAAATTGCGGCGGTCGTTCCGTTCTTGTCGAACGCTCGATGCTCGAACCAGCCGTGAGGATTCAGGACTTCGCCGCGCGTGGGAAGTGCGGGCGCATTCGGAGCCTCGGATTTTTCCTGCCGGTAAATGAGCCGGGAAAACTCAGAGAGCCACAGCGCATTTCGGCGGCTGAACGCGCGGGTCGTCCGCACGTCGAAAGGCTGGATGTCGCGGACCTGAAAGAAGTCAGTGGCGACTCCGGGCGAAAAAAGATCGTCGATGCTTTTGGTGGAGTCCATGGATGGGAGCATCGCAGGCGCGTCCTCCCGGTGCGAATCGAATCAACGCCCCGCGAAAAGAACCATTCGTCCGTTTACTCCCGCCGTTCGCCACTGATTCGTTCAACTGCCAGAATAGAGAGCCTCGAAACGCGCGGCCATGATGTCGAACGAGA
>JAYSTZ010000700.1:0-2735 GCA_043719365.1 Verrucomicrobiaceae bacterium
GTGCAAAAACCGCGTCTCCAGCAAATTGCGGATGCGCAAAACCACCTCACTGTGGTCGAGCGGCTTGGTCACGAAATCCTTCGCGCCATTTGCCAGCGCCCGCCGCTTCGTGTCCGCGGTGATGTCCGCCGTCAGCACGAGGATGGGCAGGTAGTCCTCGGCGGAAACCGCCGCTTTCAACTGCTGCATGACCGCGAAGCCGTCGAGATGCGGCATGTTCAGGTCGAGCAAGATGATGTCGGGCTCAAAATCGAAATACTGGCCCAGCGCCTCGCGCGAATCGGTGATCCCGCGGACGTTCCGGCAGTCGGAGATTTCGAGAATGCGTTCGAGCAGGCGGACGTTCGATGGTTCGTCATCCACGATGAGGATTTTGGCCTGGCTGAGATAGTCTTTGGTCATAAGGGATAGCCACCTCTTGGCCAATTATGACCAGAAACAGCAGGTTGAATTCGACAAACCCTGAGAAGCATGTGGTATGCCTTTTCGCATGCACTTATCAGAGTTGAGACGCGTTTTACGATGACTACTCAGGAGACCAGCGGCCCGTTCGTGCGAAAGATGTTTTCGGCCATCGCCGGGCGCTACGATTTCGCGAACCATTTTCTCAGCTTTGGCTGGGATTTTTTCTGGCGTCGGCGGGCCGCCCGGATCGTCCGCGCGTGGCAGCCGGAGCGTATCCTCGACTTGGCCACCGGGAGCGGCGACCTGGCTTTATCGCTCCGTGCTGCCTGCCCTTCGGCGCAGGTTGTCGGCGCGGATTTCTGCCTCCCGATGCTCCTCGTGGCGCAGCGCAAAAAACTCGGCAATCTCGTGGTCGCCGACGGCATGGCCCTGCCGTTCGCCGACGGCGCGTTCGACGTGCTGACCGTCGCCTTCGGCCTGCGCAATATGGAATCATGGCCCGGCGCGCTCGCCGAAATGGGGCGCGTGCTCAGGCCGGGAGGACACCTCCTCGTGCTCGATTTTTCCGTCCCGCCCGCGCCGCTGCGCTGGGCCTACCGTCCGTATCTCCACCACATCCTGCCGCGGCTCGCGGGCCTGCTTACGGGAGAAAAAGGTGCGTACGAATACCTCGGCGATTCCATCGAAAAATTCCCCTGCGGCCCGGCGATGTGCGCGTTGATCGACGGTGCAGGTTTCAGCGAATCGAAATGCGAGCCGCTCAGCGGCGGAATCGTTTCGCTCTACATCGCACAGCGGCGCTAGGCCTCCGCGGGCCTGCGGGCGCGCACCGCGAAACGCCACGCGCCCAGCGCCGCGCAGGCGAGTGCGGCGAGTTGGTAGCCGGAAAGGCCACCGCCAATCCGCGGTGTCGCGCGCAGGAATTCGTGTGCGAATCGGAATGCGCCATAGCCGATGAGATAGAGGTGGAAGTGCTGTCCGGTGAGCAGATGGCGGCGGCGAAGTGTGAGAAAGACGATCATCACCAGCAGATTGAACCCGATCTCCACGGGCACCGCCGGCCAACGCGCCACGCCATGCGCGTCGATGATCGTCCACCACGCCGGCGCACACACCTTTCCTAAACAGCACCCGTGCAGCAGACAGCCCACCCGCCCGAGCACGATCCCCACCGGCGTGATGACTGCGAACCAATCCCCCGTCGCCTGTGCATAACCCGTCAGCTTCTTCGCCACCTCCACGCCAGCGTAGCCACCAAGCAGCGCGCCGAGGATCGTCTTCCCCGTCGCCCAAATCATCCACCGATCCGGCGCGTCCCAAAACATCCACCCCTCCGCCGCGAGATACACGAGCTTCGCGCCAAGAAACGCACTCACCAACGCTGCTACATAAATCACCAGCAACCGTTCATCCCGTCGCGCCAGCCGCGACCAAAAGGCAATGCTCACGGCGATGCCGACGAGCATTGTCAGTTGGTAGATGGAGGAGGGAACACTCACATGTGCCAAACTGAACATGCGACTCCCACGTAGATCACCGCATCCACCGCCCAAAGCCCTACGGCCAGTGCTGCTGCCCATCCCATTTTAAACTCTTTTTCAGCAGAACCTGGCAAAAGCACACACGAGGCGGCAAAAGCCGCGCACATTCCTGATGCAAATAACAGGATCTGCCAGGCCCAGCCCGGTATTTGAGCGTCGAAATATCGGTGGGCGGAGCTTCGTAACGAAGCCAAGATCAAAGAAGGAAGAAAGGCTGTGAATAGCCCGCAACATCTCGTTACCGGAATCTCAAGAATGGCCAGGAGCCACAGCCCAGCCGCTTTTGATCGACAGAGCCGCGCGATTGAAAACAACACGGCAAGTCCGCCCGCAATAGGTAAGAGCAGAAGAATCATGTTTGCGGCGCAAACCCCGAGTAGTATCGGCAGAACGAATCCAGCTTTCCATCCGGCCGGATGACGTGCGTGCAGCAACGATCGATGCGGTCTTCGTCCCACGTCCCGGCGTCCATGAAGGGCTTGATAAAAAGGCGGAAGGTGTTCGTCTCGTTCAGCTCGAATTCCTTGAGCAGCGCTCCGAGCGGTTCGCTCTCGCAGCCGCATTGCAGCAGGTCTTCCAGCGAGTAGCGGACTTTGTCGCGGAGAAAACCCTGCACCTTCCCAAAGTCGATGAACTCGCTCACCGAATACGTCCGCCCGTTCGCCTTCAGCAGATAGCCGATCGTCGCACAATTCGGATCGCCGCACGGCAACGGCGTGAAGTCCTCGTAGCGCAAACGCCCCGCCGCCTGCTCGACGGCGGCGAGGATAATGTCGGCGGTGTTGAGGC
>JAYSTZ010000008.1:0-2181 GCA_043719365.1 Verrucomicrobiaceae bacterium
TTGTCGCAAGCGAAAGCTCACGACCCACGCCTTGCGACAAATCACCACTCACTTCTCACCAATCACAACAACCATCACAGCACGACGGGCGAGGCACTATCCGCCTGTGCCGTCGCCCATGTTTAGCTTCACGTATTCCATCGTGAAATCGGTGCTATAGACGACGTATTCGCCGCTGCCCTGATGGAGGTCCACGCAGATGGTGAAGCGCTTCTGTTTCGCGACCTGCCGCAGTTTCTCGAACGGCGTCTTGCTCTGCATTCCTTGTTTCACGGCGATCACTCCGTCGTAAAAAATGTCCACCTGCTCCTCGCGCATTTTTGCGCCGCAGTACCCCAGCGCGTCCATGATGCGTCCCCAGTTCGGGTCTTCGCCGAACCACGCGCATTTTACGAGCGTGCTGTTCGCGATGGCTTCCGCTGCACGCTTCGCATCAGCGAGCGATGCCGCGCCATGCACTCTGACTTCAACGAACTTCGACACGCCCTCGCCGTCCTTGACGATGAGCCACGCGAGCTCAAGCATCACGTGGTCGAGCGCGGCTTGGAAAGCTTTGAAATCCTTGGTTCCGTATTTCAGCGACTTGTTGCCCGCGCTTCCATTTGCCAGGGCGAGTACCGTGTCGTTTGTGCTCATGTCACCGTCGATAGTGATGCGGTTGAACGATTGCTCCACTGCGACGCTGACTGCTTTTTGCAACGTCGTTTTATCCACGACGGCGTCTGTCGTGATGAAGGCCAGCATGGTCGCCATGTTGGGATCGATCATTCCTGCGCCTTTCGCAATACCGCCGATGCGCACGACTTTTCCGCCAACGGTCAACTCGACCGCAACTTCCTTCGCAAAAGTGTCGCTGGTCATGATCGCGCGAGCGGCTGCGTTGCTCCCGTCGGGGCGGAGGCAGCTTTGCATCGTCAGAATCGTCGCCTCCATTTTTTCGATGGGGAGCTGAACGCCAATCCGCCCCGTCGAGCACACGAGCACCTGCTTCTCTTTCAGCCCGAGTGCCGTCGCCGCAGCCTGGCACATCCGTTTTGCATTCTGAATCCCGGGAACTCCCGTGCATGCGTTGGCATTTCCGCAGTTTGCGATGATGGCGCGGACGTCCGGTGAGGCGAGGTGGGTGCGCGAAACGCGAACGGGCGCGGCTTTTACCTTGTTGGTTGTGAACGTCGCCGCCGCCACGGTTTTGTGCTGCGAGAAAATCAGGGCGATGTCCGGGTTATCCTTATTCACAGCCTTCACACCGCAATAAGTGCTGCCGGCGAGGAATCCGTTCGGGGCGGTCACGCCGCCGGGAATGTCAGTAAAAGTCATGGGTGCAGTTTTCAAAGGGGAGCTTCTATGGATGCCGATTTGGGTGAGGTCAAAAGCTTTTCTAATGGTTTTGAAACGCGGGTCCTACCGCAGCTCCAGCCACCCAAACCGCTCGGGCGTATGAAAGTTTCCGCGCAGGGTGGGGCTGAATGCGAGACCGGCTTTTCCGGCGGTGTCCATGCGGAAGAGATTGATGCGCCAGCGGGTGCCAGATTTTGGTGCGACTGTGGCGAGTGACTTCATCGGGATGCGGACTTCGCAGCGCCAGACGTGCGCATTTTCATCAACCGCGACGGCACTTTCCATTCCGCTGCTCCACGCGAAATCGGATGCGGGTAAATCGAGTTTCAGATCCAGACTCTCGCCGTTCGGAGCCCATTCATATTCGGTGTAGCGTGCGATTTTTTCTTCGGTACCGATGAACGCTTCCACGACATCGCGGTCCCAAAGGCCGATCCGCTCTTCTTTTTGCGGCGGATCGAAGACAGTGAGTTTGGTGAACGGGCATTCGTAGGCGAGGTAGAGGAATCCGTCGCTCCAAAGCGCGCGCACAGTCGTCGAGAGACTCGGGCGCGCAGCGACGGTGTTGCTTTGATATTCCAATCGCACAGCCGTTGCCGCGGCCCATTCCTGTTCGTCAAATTCTCCGTCCGGTGCAAAGTCACGGGCGGTTTTTGCTGCTTGCATGACGGGCAGCGGGAGCGAACGCGCCAGGAGTTTGCGTGCGTTATCGAAGTAAATTTTTCTCTGCACGTCCGGCGGGAGTGCGATGGAGGAAATCGTCCATTCACCTTGAATGGGCGTCATGTGCGGCCAATTGCGGTCGTCGGTTTCGAAGTAGCGCCAGCACTTCTCGTAGAATGT
>JAYSTZ010000071.1:0-4677 GCA_043719365.1 Verrucomicrobiaceae bacterium
GCGGATGATCTCCGCCGTCTCGCGGTTTTTGTGCAGGTAAGTATCCAGCGCCTGCTGCATGAACTTGCCCACGAATTCCTTGATGGTCGGCCCCTTCGGTCCGACTTCCGTGGAGCCCAGCTTTGTCTTCGTCTGCGACTCAAAGACGGGCTCCTGCACGCGCACGACGATCGCGGCGTCGATGGACTGGCGCACGTCCGCAGCGTCAAACTCCTTTTTAAAATGATTGCGCACCGTGGCGACGAGCGCCTCGCGAAATGCCGCGAGATGCGTCCCGCCCATCGTCGTGTGCTGGCCGTTCACAAACGACCAGTATTCCTCGCCGTAGTGATTGCCATGCGTCAGCGCGACTTCGATGTCCTCGCCCTCGAGATGGATGATGGGATAAAGCGGCTCCCCGCTGAGTTCCTTCGCCAGCAAATCCTTCAGCCCGTTCTCGGACTTAAAGCGCTTGCCGTTGAGCGTCAGCACGAGCCCGCGATTGAGGAACGCATAATTCCACAGCATGTCCTCGATAAAATCCGTGCGGTATTTGAAGTCCTTGCCAAACAGCGCCTCGTCCGGCGTGAAGTCAATCAGCGTGCCATTGCGCTCCGTCGTCTTCGTCACGCGCGACTGCGCCTTCAGTTTCCCTTGTTCAAAATCCACGACCTTCGTCTCGCCCTCGCGGATCGCCTGTGCGCGATAGTTCAGCGAGAGCGCGTTCACCGCCTTTTGCCCGACGCCATTCAGCCCCACGGCTTTTTGGAAAGTCTCGCTGTCATACTTCGCGCCCGTGTTGATGATCGACACGCAGTCCACGAGCTTCCCCAGCGGGATGCCGCGTCCGTAATCGCGGACCTTCACGCTGCGGTCCGTGATCTCCACTTCGATCTTCTTGCCCTGCCCCATCATGAATTCGTCGATGGAGTTATCGATCGTCTCCTTCAGCAAAACGTAAATACCGTCCTCCGCATGATTCCCGTTGCCGAGGCGCCCGATGTACATGCCGGGGCGAAGGCGGATGTGCTCCAGCGAGCTGAGTGTCTTGATGCTGGCTTCAGTGTAGTTGGATGCCATGAATTTGTCGGCGGCAAGAGAGGGAAACCCGCGCAGACTGACAAGCAATTCCCACTTCGGGTGTGATTTCTACGGGAAATGCGCCGGTCGTACACTCTGCGCGGCTTGCCTGCCTATCGGGTGTGGGGGCGATAGTGGAGCAGGCATGGCGGCGCCCAAAACAAAATCCACACCTGCCAAACCAAACCAGCCCCCGCATGGCTTGGTGCCAGCCACGAAGAAGGACGTGGGGGTGCAGGTATTCAAAGGGCACACGGGTATTGTCTATCGCGTGGCGATGCCGGAGGACGGGCGCTTTGCACTCACGAGCAGCAAAGATGTTTGGACCTGTGGGGCTGTGAGGAAGCGCCTCCCGTGCTGCTCATCATCCTCACCAGCGATGGCCGCATCCGCTACATGAACGCGACCAAGGCCATCAACGCCGCGAAGAAGAAATCGCCCGGCAAACCCGTGACACAGCTCGTCTTTACCGGCGAAGACTTCACGAAGGAAGCCGTGCAGAAGTTGCGCGACGAGCGGTTGAAGCGACCCCCGAATAGATTCTCGACGGGCTGAAGGAATGACAAATCATGTGGAAAGCCCCCGCCTTAGCACGGGGGGCGTAAAGGAGCGGCGAATGAATTCGCCGCTCCTCTACACCTTCCCCGTTGGCCGCGCTTCTTCGCCACAGAGAATGCATGACACCGGTTCCCTCAGAAATGCGGTCAAAATGCCGCCCATATCGCCGCATATTGTATTCCCCTCGCAAACTCGGCAGCCCGCGTGCCCCAGCAGGGCAAGGTGAGGCCGGTGGACGGCGCGGTGACGCTGGTGGAGGAACAAGCGAATCCTGGCCGCGCGGCGGATGCCTACGCAAAATCCTGACTATGGAACCAAGGGAGTATTCAGGAGGACAAGAAACGTCTTTGCGCTTTCCCCGGTGACGGTCGCCGGTTAAACCCGCTCGCATGCTCAAAAACGAACCCACACTTCGCGTCGTCCTTTACGAAGGCGAGGGCGCTGCACCACTCGACGACCGCTTTGCCACGATGACGGCTCTTCTGGAGCGCGGTTATGCGGTGACGCGCAGCGTCAGCAAAGGCGCAGTGGCTCCACAGACGCGCGGCTCACTGGTCGTGCTGGGGAAATTTGGCGAGGCCAAGCCTGCGGATGAAAATGGCGCAGTGAGCGTTCGTTTTCACGATGTCGCCGGGCGCGATGTTGCTGAAATCACAGCGCTCGTCGAACAGCAGCGATTGGCATCGGGCGCAGTGCAACACGGTGGATGGAAGCCGTGGTTCCCGGTCATCGATTACGACCGCTGCACAAACTGTATGCAGTGTCTCAGCTTCTGCCTTTTCGGCGTGTATGGCGTGGATGGCGAGAGCCGCATCGAGGTGCAGAATAATGACAACTGCAAAACGAACTGCCCCGCGTGCTCCCGCGTGTGCCCGGAAGCGGCGATCATGTTTCCAAAATACAAAGCCGGACCGATCAATGGCGACGCTGTGAGCGCGACGGACCTTCAACGCGAGAAGATGAAGATCGATATTTCGGCACTTCTCGGAGGCGATGTTTATTCAATGCTCCGTGCGCGCAGCGAGAAGAACAAGAGCCGCTTCAGCAAGGAACGCGACGAAGACAAGGCGCTCACGGAACGACAGAAGTGCCTCGCGAAGCTCGCCGCTTCGGGGGACATCCCGATAGAGGTCCTGCAGTCGCTTCCATCGCCGGAAGAAATCGCGCGCCGCGCCGAGGATGCCAGGGCGAAAGCCGCCGCTGCGCTGGGTGCACAAAAGCCGGCTTGACGGATTCCGCGATTGCAGGCCACGGGATTGCTGATTAAGGAACCGCAATGTCATTGTTGAGCCCACTCTTGCCCGTCGCCGCCATTTTAATGGCCGGTGCGCTGTTCGCGCAGGAGAATCCGGCAAATCCGGCCGAACCTCTCGCAAAGCCCGTGGAGGTCGCTTCGCTCACCCCTCCGCCCGCAATCGTGCCGGTGAAAAAGGCGGCGGAACTGATCGGCAAACAGGAGCCGCCCGTGGTGAACAAAGACCTCGCGGCGCAGATCACGCCGGAGAACTCCTACGTCGTCATCTCCATCGCCAAGCAGCGCGCATGGGTGATGTTCGGCGAGAACCTGACGTACATCGACACGCCGATTTCCAGCGGCAAGCGCACCGGCATGACACCCACGGGGAACTTCTCGGTGATGCAGAAAGAGAAGGACCATCGCTCGAGCGTGTACGGAGATTTTGTGGACAAGCGCGGTCGTACCGTGCGGCGCGGCGTGAGCACCAAGGTGGACTCCGCGCCCGGCGGCACTCGCTACGTGGGCGCGCCGATGAAGTTTTTTTGCCGGCTGACCGGGGACGGCGTCGGCATGCATGTGGGCAAGCTGCCGGGCTACCCGGCGTCGCACGGCTGTATTCGATTGCCCGAGGAAATCGCGCCGCTCATCTACGAAAAGGTCAAGCTTGGCACCCCCGTGGAAATCCGCGCGGAGTAAGCCGACCCCGCGGAAAAAAGTGCCGCAACAGCTACCGGACGAAGCTATTGTTTAAGCTTCAGTCCCAGCGGAGGAGCGCCCGCAGGCGCAGCGCCGGCCGACGTCGGTGTTGCCGCTGCGGGTTTTTCCGGGAGCGATGCGGCGGCGGGCTTCTGGAGCCCTTCGTCATGGTTGCTCAGCCTGATGCCTTCGGTCGTGGTTTTATCACGGCCCGTCCGCTTTAGAATTGCATCAATGATTTGGCGCATTCGGTTTTTGCTCACGGAAAGGAGCATCGCGGTCTCTTCTGTGATTTGGTCTTTTTCGAACGCCTCGCCGAGACTCTGCTCGAAAGTACACCAACCGTCGCCGCGCGAATATGCGATGATGTCGTTGTAGTTTCGGTTCTCGTTTTCACCGAGCTGGATTGCCTCCCGGATCCGCATACTGCTGCCCATGATCTCGGGAATCATCAGCCGCCCGCCACCGACTTTGGGCGCGAGGCGCTGGCTGACAATGTAACGGAGCGTTTCGGCAAGCCGCTCGCGCACCTGTCCTTCCTCCTCCTTGCTGAACATTCCAAGCACGCGATTGATCGACTGACCCGCGCTGATGGTGTGCAGTGTCGAATACACGACGTGTCCCGTCTCCGCCGCGGTGAGGGCGATCTCCATGGTTTCGCGGTCGCGAATTTCACCGACGAGAATCACCTTGGGTGCCTGCCGCAAAGCCGCGCGAAGCCCCATCGAGAATGTGGAAAAGTCCTTACCCATTTCACGCTGGCAGAAAGTTGCCGTCTTGTGTGGATGCAGAAATTCGACGGGGTCTTCGAGTGTGACAATGTGCGCGCTCATCGTCTCATTCATCGCATTCAGCATTGCGGCAAGGGTCGTTGTTTTACCGGAACCTGTCGCACCGGTGACGAAGACGAGACCGGTTTTCTCCTTGATGATCTGATCGAAAATCGGCGGGAGTTTCAGGTCCGCCATACTCGGGATTTTGGTATTCAGCTTTCGCAATACCATGGCGAACGAGCCTTTTTGCTTGAAGATGTTCACGCGGAATCGGGCAAGCCCTTCGACCGAGTAGGAGCAGTCGCAGGACCCGGTGTTCTTCAAATCATCAAGCAACCGCTGCGCTGTCCCCAC
>JAYSTZ010000701.1:0-6329 GCA_043719365.1 Verrucomicrobiaceae bacterium
GGGATGCGCAAAGCGGCCGCTGCTTGCTTTGCCTTGAGTCCAAAAAGGCCGGGGGGTACACTGGCGTTCGATTCAAGACTCAGGAAATTTAGCTTTGCCTTGAGTCCAAAAAGGCCGGGGGGTACACCGCTGGCTCCAAACCGTTGACGAACGGTCACTTGGAGCCAGCGCTCCCCTCGTTACCAAAGCAGAATCTGCTCGGGCATCTCCTCCGGCGGATGCAATTTCGCAGGCGAGCCATGCAAAACGTAGCTTCGCTCCCATTGCGCACGCGTCACAAAGAGCACCCTCACATTTCCCTCCTCGGGCAGTTGAGCACGGACGCGGGCGATGTGCGTTTCCTGCCGGGAAAACGTCACGCAAGAGCGCGCGTACACGCTCCATTGGATCATCGCATAGCCGTCGTCTTTCAGCCATTCGCGGAAGTCGTGGGCTACTTTGCGTTGCGCCTTGGTTCCCACCGGGAGGTCGAATGTGACTAGGAGCCAGCCCATTTTGTATTTCTCTGTATCCATGGTCGGTAAACGGCGGGTTTCTGCTCCATCACAGCGCGGCGAAAAGTGCGGACGACGCCTTCGATCACGCCCTCCACGGACAGTGCAAATGCCTCCCATTCCACGCGGACGAGCGGGAATGTCGTCACCCATTTTCGGAACTCCCTCGTCACCTCCAGCGGTGTGTCGGGTGCGGCAGATTGCACGTCTGCCCTGCGTTGGTGGACCCACTGGAAAACGCGCCAGTCCACACACGGGCGGAACGGCTCCATGATGTCGTAGGCCAGCGGCGTCGAGCGTTCCCGCGTCGCGTGCGAGAGGCCAAATGTCGGGTCCAGCCCCACGGCAAAGAGCTTTTGCAAAACCGTGGAGAGCAGCACCGCATACCCATAGTTCAGCAGCGCATTCAGGCCCGGTTGCGAGCGCTCACGCGTGAACGTGGCACAGGCGTCCCGCCTGTGATTCTCAACCGGGACGGCTGTGTCACTCTCCGCCGCCCGTCCCCACACGCCCCAAAAGAGCTTCGCGCACACCGCCTCTTTGTGCGGCTTTTTCCCCTGCGATGTGCGGCGCAAAGCGGGCAGCGCAGAGTCGCCGGGCGCGATGTGCTCCACGAGAGAAAGCTGGTTTGCACACTTCGCATCGATCGTCTTCTGCCACATCGCCAGACGCGACTTCTCCGGCAGGGAGAGGACGGCGCGCGTCAGCAGCGTATCGGTATTCCGATTTGCCGGAAGGAGGATGCTCACCGGCTTGAACGACTCGCACAAAATGAGCGCCACACCATGCCGCGCCGCCTCCAGCAAAAGATGGCTGTGCAGCGATGCCGAAAAGGACGTGATGATAATCGACGCCACATCCTCCAGCGGGATCGAGCGCACCGGCTCTCCATCGACCCGGCAAACAAGCTGACCATCCTTGCACGAAAGGGAGCACTGCGGAGCGTCGATGCTAACAATGTGGTAGGACATAAAACCGAAATTGGAGCGGGGCTTTCCCAAGCCCCGTATGTCCCGATACATCGGGACAAACATGCGAGCCCCCTGCCGGGGCGCACGGGGCTTAGGAAAGCCCCGCTCCCATGCGAGAGTGCGCGGATTGCGGAAAGGGTCACCCCTCTCCGCAACCCGCTCTCTGCAATCGCTTATGGAGTCGGCGGGGTCTTCTTCTTAGGACCCCGTTTGATTTCGCTCTTCTTCGTACCGCCCGCCTTTTCGTACTGGTCACTGTTCTTACCGAACTTTGTAGCCACGCCAGTCAGCATCCGTTCGCTGAAGTCGGCGAGCCCTTTCTCCCCGGCTTCCAATGCGTTTAGCAGTCCGTCCAATTCGGAGAGCTTCGTATTGTAAGTTGAGAGCTGAAACGCCACTCCGCTGATGGCGCTTCGAAAGGCGGCGAGCGTGTTACCGTTTCCAAGGTCCAGGTTTGTATCAATGGATTCCAGAGAATCGGCGCGAACGCCGGCTGCCTCTGCAATGGGTGATGTTCGTTTTTTACGAGCCATAATATGGGTTCTTTCTGTTTGTTTGTTTGTTTGTTGTTCCAGGAGGCATCCCCTTTCGGAGAAGGGCCGGGCGGACGGCCATAAAAACGGACCTGCGACCAGCGGAAAAATGCGCGCACCTTTTACAAAAACAGGGGCCGCCCGATTTGAGTCCCGTTCGCCTCGCAGCCATCAAGACCGCAGGCAGAGCCGATTCCATCAAGGAAAGATTCAAACCGGCATCGCGCCGGTAGAGATAGGAGAAGGTAATAGCTGTTAGGCGGGTGAGGAAATCGAAATCAAGCGAGACGAGAGCGAAACTCCCCGTCGTCTATTTCGACCGGGCTCTGGTCAGATTTAAATAGCACGTGGTCTAATTCGCTAAGACCATGGTCTAATTGAATTAGACCATCACCTTTTCGAATTAGCCCGCAGTCTATTTCATCCAGACCGAAAGGTTTGCGAAACAGGCCTGCAACAGAGCAGCAATCCCCGGACAGAGATTCACCACCTGGCAGGCTTTCGCGACTGGGGACTCCGGCCAACCGCACCGCAAGCAGCGGACGATTACCGGACGGACAAGCAGAAGGAATTTCTGCCGGAGCCTGCTGCGAAGAGACAAACCGGTGCTTGCGCTGGTGGAAATAGGCCAGCGTCCGGGTTGCAGCAGGAGTATTCATGCGTGTGTGCATGGTGTTCTTAAACGTCACCACTCTGCCTGCTCCGCCTACTAGCTGTCAAGCGGAGAATGCAAACTTCCTCACATGAAGTATTGGAATCCGCAGCGGGGTCTCATTTTAATGCTGTGTCTTGGATGCCGCCGTTGATGCCAACCCGCAAAGCGTGGATGGGACAACTTCGAGGCCGCAGGCGATGAGGGTTTTGACGCTTACAGTTTCCTTTGCTCCAAGCACACGGCGGTATTCGATAAAGTCCGCTGGGCAGATATCCACCATGTATCCGCCCTTCTGCTTAAAATATGCACCCCGCACCATCCATACGCCTCTGTAATCTACAGTCGGGCTCTTCGCCCGCTCGACTCGGATGAGCATTCCCTTGCGGATTACTCGCGGCCATTTACCGCCGTTCTTCGTCCGCAAGTCCTGAACTTGTCGCCACACATGCAACGGACGGATGAGCGTAGGCTCAGGGTCGAGCGCGATTCCGAAATTGTCGCC
The DNA here is from genome assembly GCA_043719365.1 of Verrucomicrobiaceae bacterium. GTDB lineage: Bacteria > Verrucomicrobiota > Verrucomicrobiia > Chthoniobacterales > Chthoniobacteraceae > SXWH01. The sequence continues at coordinate 3,156 of JAYSTZ010000701.1, forward strand.
CAGCACTTTCACAGCTTTGTAGGGCTTGAGCTTCCAGTGCTTCGGATCGCCGGTCGGCGCAAAGCCGAGAAGCCCGTCCTTCGCTTTCACTTCATAGACCCAGCGCCACGTCTTACCTTCGTGAAAGGTCTTGCCGCTCGCCTTTTCCTCAGCCCCTCCGGCGACGGGTGCCGCTTTGCGCTTGCGGCAGATAATGATGACGGTCTTCGCATCTGCGGCGGGTATCTCGATCCCTTTTTCGGCGAGCCAGCGTCCGAGACGACGCGCGTTTTCGTGCCGATCCTCCCGGTCAAACACGCGCCACACGGTCTGGTCGCTCACCATATCGGCCATGCTGGCGGGCAAGTGCTGGACTACGCGACGCTCCGCAAGGCGCTCGCAAAGCTGCTGGCGCAGCGCCTTGCTCAGCTCGCGCAAAATCGGCTGCCCTTCCGGCGTGAAATCAATATGCGTGCGCAACATCGCGCGGAGGATGGCTTGCTCGGTGAGGTTGCACCGGCGCTTGCTCAACAGCTCCAGCACTTCCTTTTTCCATGCGCCACCATCGCGCGGGAGGAAGTGGGACGTGAACGCCAGTACACTCGCATCCAGTGCGTGGTGCAGATGCGTGATGCCGCGAATCTCGGTCTTGCGGTGGACGCGTGGTTTCCCGTCCTCGTCGAGGTCGTCGGGGTTGAGCACGTTTGCATTGGCCAGTGTGAGACAGCCGATGAGGTTCCACGATTTGCGCACGGTGCCTGTGACGCTGCCGGGAAGCGAAGTAACGACGGGCGGCTGGTCCATCCCCAAATAAGACCGCTGCAATGCCTCGGCGGCGAGGCGGACGAGCTGCGAGGTCTTCGTGAGGTCGCCGGGGGTGAATTCTTTTTCAACGTAGTCCTTCAGCTTGAGCAGGCGCTGGCGATTTTTCTTCCGGCGCTTGTCGTCATCGTGACCTTTGAATGTATCGAGTCCATCGACATCGCGAAGGAAGACGTTGAGTGGTTTGATCATCACGTTTGCCAGACCGGGGACGGTCTTGCCTTGCTCTTCTTCGACAAATTGAACGGCGGTGCGGTTGCCTTTCCATTTGTTGATCTCGGAGTAGGTGACGACGAGCGAATCGAGGCTGTCGCTGGCGCGCTGGCTGCGCGGGATAATGTGGTCCTTGTCCACCCGGCGATGGAGCAGGTCGAGCTCATCGAACGGCTTTCCCGTATAAGGGCAAGCCCACGCAAGGTCTTCGGCGATGCGCCCTTTGCGCACGAGCCCCGGTGTGAGGCGAACGCCTTTACCCTCGTAGGCCGCAGTGAGTTTTTTCTCCACGCTGCGAAATTGCGCCGTTTGCTGCCCTTGTTCCTTGGCCTGCTCTTGCGCCGTCTTGCCGGAGAGTTCCTTCAATTCGCGGTTCACCTCCACGGTGATCCGCTCGATCCGCATTTTATCGTCCCCTGCGTATTGTTTGAGGATGTCGGTATGCAGTCGGTCGAGAAGGCGCAGGCGATGCCGGACAAGGTGATTATTTGTCTGCTCGTCAATCGCCCGTTGAAGCTGTGCGTGGCGAATGGCCTCGGTGCGGTAAAGCGGCGCGCCTTCGTCCATCGGGTGTTTGTCCGTAGCCATGACAAAGCGCCACACTTCGCCCATGACTTCACGCGAATAGGCAGCGCGGCCATTCGTAGGCGGGAGGCTGTGCTTTTCATCGAGCACGGAATCGCGGGTGCGGGGTGTTTTATTCTTGGCGGGCTTTTTCATAGCTTCGCCATCCCACCAATGGTCAAACATCGGCTGTGCCTCCGGGCATTGCGCAAGTAGCGCACGGATAGTGATGGCCTTGCCTCGCCGGAGGTCTGTGAGGATATGCTTCCGCTGCTGGTCACTTAGTTGCGACCAGATGATACCGAGCACTCCGCCGCGCATTTCTTTCAGCGCGGGGTCGAGGACAAGCGAGTTGCCGGAATGGTCCTGCGCGAGCAGCGCGTCGAGGTTGTCCTTTGTGGTGCCGGTCAAGGCTCGGACGACTTTTTTGAATTCCCCCGGCGTGAGCGCGCCCTGCTTTTCCATCTCGGCATTTACCGCCTGCCGCTGCGCCACCGAAAGCCTGCGCGTCTCGCGCCCAGTGAAACCGATCATTACATTCGCCAACTGCATGGCCCAGCGAAAGCGCATGAATTCCACACACCCGATGCCGGGAACCTTTGCCCGCTTTTCCGCCTCGTGCTTTGTTTTCACCGCGTCGCCCGTCTCATCGAACACGACGGAATATACTCGCTGAAACATGATGGGGCACGTGGCGATGATCCGGTTCTCAAAGCGCGGCACAAGTTGCCCGAAAAGCAGCCCGCCCGGAGTGCGCTTGCCATTCACCCGCTGCCCATACCGCGCAGGCAATCGGTATTCCGGCCCGGCGAGCGCCGTGTGGTCGCGCATCAGGGCGGTGATGACATTCTCCTCCACACCCTGCGCACGGAGGATGCGCTCCACTTCCGCCTCAACACCCTCGCGAGGAAACGCCGCACCGAGATCGCGAAAGCGAACAGGCGAGGCTTTTACATCCCCGAGGGGATCAATGCCGAGGCGATCGCAAAAGACTTCCGCCATCGTGCCTTTGCGCCCGTGCTTACTGGCAAAGTTATCGAGCAACTCATGCGCTCGCTGTTCTTTCTCCGTGTCCTCTTCATTCGCGGCCGCCTCGTGGCGGGTCCACGCTTTATTCCCATCATACCCTCGATTGTGTGCATACCACCGGAGCACATCCCAAAGCTCGGCCCAAAACAGCATCTTCCCCCCGCGAAGGACGCGAGCCGCAAGCAGCCACGGCCAAGCGCAACCGGGAGCGTCGAGTTGTTCATCCGTCAATACGCCGAGATGCGAGAGCAGACGCTTCATTCGTGCGATGCGAAGACGTGTCGCGCGGATATGCCGCCGCTGCCGCCGGAAGCCGCGCCTAGTGCTGGCAAGGCAGTCGTCCGCCGGGAAAATGACGGAGCCGCAGCCAAGCAGCGCGGGGTCTTTGTCGATGCGAGTTTCAAGGACGGCCCAGCCGATAGAGCTGTGACCGATGTCGAAGGAGAGTTGGAGATTCATACCGCGGTTGGAAGTTGCGGGCGGACGCTGTGCTTCTTGTTGAGCGGTGCCAAGCGAAAAGTAGTCCAGTTGCGCCGCCAACTGGCAGCGAAGCGGCGCAGCCGCTTT
>JAYSTZ010000702.1:0-6325 GCA_043719365.1 Verrucomicrobiaceae bacterium
AGTTCCGGTTTCTTATGGGCGTGCTCAGCTTTGCCTATCGCCATCTCGTCCGTCCCATCCTGTTCCGTTTCGATGCGGAGCACGTCCACCATTTTGCGATGGCCTTTCTATCCGGCCTAGGTCCCGCAATGCAGGCTGTGCGGCGGGAGTACGGTGCGGATGCCACAAAAGAGCGCGAGGTCTTTGGTCTGAAATTCCCCAATGCTGTAGGGCTGGCCGCGGGCTTCGACAAAAATGCGCTCGTCCTTCCAGCTTGGGAAGCGCTTGGGTTTGGCTTCGCGGAGGTCGGCACGATCACGGCTCGCGCGCAATCGGGGAATCCGCAGCCGCGGCTCTTCCGGGTGCCGGAGATTTGTGGCGTCATCAATCGTATGGGCTTCAATAACGACGGCGCGGATGTCGTTGCAGGCCGTTTGGAAAAGCTGCGTGCGACTCCGCAATGGCCGCGATTTCCTGTGGGCATCAATATCGGCAAATCGAAGGTCACTCCGCTGGAGGAAGCGACGGCGGACTATTTATACTCCTTCTCTCGACTGCGGAACCTCGGCGATTACTTTGTGCTGAACGTCTCATCCCCTAACACGCCGGGGCTCCGAAAACTCCAGGATCGCGGTGCGCTCGGAGAGCTTTTTGGGGCGGTGCAGGCGGCGAACAACACCGCAAAACCCGTGCTCGTTAAAATCGCGCCGGACCTCACGTGGGAAGCCGTGGATGATGTGCTCGCGCTCGTGGAAGAGCACGGAATCGCCGGAATCATCGCGACCAATACGACCATCGATCATTCGCCCGTGCCGGAGCATCGCCGCCAGACGGGCGGGCTCAGTGGAAAGCCGGTTCGCGAACGGTGCACGGAAATCATTCGTTACATCACCAAGCACACGAAGGTGCCCGTCATCGGGGTCGGCGGGATTTTCAGCGCCGAAGATGCTCGGGAGAAACTCGATGCCGGTGCCTCGCTTGTGCAGCTTTATACGGGATTTATTTATGAAGGCCCGTCGCTCGTGAGTCGGTGCGCCGCAGTGTAATATAACTGGGCGAAAGACAGGGGCGACTACGAAGGGCGCGAAGGGCGCGAAGCCATTCGGATTGCGACAAGGGCAGAAAAAGCTTCGCGTTCTTCGCGCCCTTCGTAGTCACCTTTTATCCGAAATCCGGGATAAGATCGCTACACGCCAAGTTCCTGCTTCACCGCGATGAATGAAGCGACTGCGTGTTCGAGTTCGGGGCGCGTGTGGGCGGCGCTGATCTGCGTGCGAATGCGCGCCTTTCCTTGTGGGACGACTGGATAGCTGAAGCCAACCACGTAAACGCCCCGGTTGAGCATCGCTTCCGCAAAGCTCGCTGCGAGCGCTGCGTCGCCGAGCATGATCGGGACGATCGGGTGCGTGCCCGGCGCAATGGTGAACCCAGCGGCGGTCATCTGCTCGCGGAATAAGCGTGTGTTGGATTCCAGAGCGTCGCGTAGCGATGTGTCCTGCCTCAGTAAATCGAGAACAGCAATCGAGGCTCCTGCGATGGTCGGTGCGAGCGTGTTGGAAAAAAGGTAGGGCCGTGAGCGCTGGCGCAGGAGTTCGATGATTTCTTTTCGCCCGCTCGTGTATCCGCCGCTCGCTCCGCCGAGTGCCTTTCCGAGCGTGCCGGTGAGGATGTCGATGCGACCCATGACGCCGCAATGCTCATGCGTCCCGCGTCCGCGTGCGCCCATGAAACCGACGGCGTGGGAGTCATCGACCATCACGAGCGCGCCGTATTTGTCCGCCAAGTCGCAGATTTCCTTGAGCGGCGCGATGAAGCCATCCATCGAGAAAACTCCGTCGGTCGCGATGAGCTTGAAGGCCGCGCCTTTGTGGGTCGCCTCGATCAGCTTTGCTTCCAGATCTGCCATGTCGCAATTTTTGTATCGGTAGCGCTGCGCCTTGCAGAGTCGCACGCCGTCGATGATCGAAGCGTGGTTCAGCTCATCGCTGATGATTGCGTCCTGCGGCCCGAGCAGGGTTTCAAAAAGGCCGCCATTCGCATCGAAACACGAGCCGTATAAAATCGTGTCTTCCGTGCCGAGAAACTCGGTGAGGCTGGATTCGAGTTCCTTGTGGACGCCTTGTGTGCCGCAGATGAATCGCACGCTCGCGAGTCCGTAGCCCCATTGATCCAGAGCAACGTGGGCTGCCAGTTTGACCGTTGGATGCTGCGCGAGGCCGAGGTAGTTGTTCGCGCACATATTGAGCACGCCACCGCCGCCGTCTGCGCGGACGGTGCTGCCCTGCGGTGTCATCAAGACCCGTTCACGCTTGTAAGTCCCAGCGGCGCGGATTGCCTCAAGTTGGGCTGTGAGATGGTTTCTGAAGTCTTGGTTCATGGCGTCAGTGGCTCCAATCCAGAACGACTTTGCCGCAGTTCCCGGACTCCATTGCGGCGAATCCCTTTTCGAACTCGGTGTAGTGAAAGCGGTGCGTGATGACGGGACGGATGTTCAGCCCGCTCTCCAGCATAACGCTCATCTGATACCACGTTTCATACATCTCGCGTCCATAGATGCCTTTGATCGTTAGCATGTTGAAAATCACCTTGTTCCAGTCGATTGCCATCGGCTCCGAAGGAATGCCGAGCATCGCGATTTTGCCGCCGTGGCACACGTTGTCGATCATCTCGCGGAACGCGCTGGGATTCCCGCTCATTTCGAGACCGACATCGAAGCCTTCTTTCATCCCGAGCTGCTTCTGCACGTCGGCGAGACTTCCCGTTTTCACATTCAGCGCCACGGTCGCGCCCATCGTCCGCGCGAGGTCCAGACGGTATTCGTTCACATCCGTGATGACGACATGCCGCGCGCCTGCTCGCTTCACTACCGGGATTGCCATGATGCCGATCGGCCCCGCGCCGGTGATGAGCACATCTTCGCCAAGACAGCCAAACGTCAGCGCCGTATGCACGGCATTGCCAAAGGGATCAAAGATCGAGGCGACATCCTCATCCACGCCCTTGCAGTGATGCCAGACGTTTGTCATCGGCACGCTGATGTATTCCGCAAATGCACCGGTGCGATTGACTCCGATCCCGACGGTGTCTTTGCAAAGATGACGGCGACCCGCGAGGCAGTTGCGGCATCGCCCGCAGACGACGTGGCCTTCTGCGCTGACGATTTCGCCGGGATGAAAGTCGTTCACGTTGGTGCCTACGCTCACGACCTCGCCGACGAACTCGTGGCCCACGACCATCGGCACCGGAATCGTTTTTTGCGCCCAAGCGTCCCACTTATAAATGTGAAGGTCTGTCCCGCAGATGCCGGTTTTATGGACCTTGATGAGGACATCATTGATGCCGACTTCGGGCTCCGGGACATCCTGGAGCCAGAGTCCGCGTTCGGAGCGTGCTTTTACGAGTGCTTTCATTACTGAGGCGAGAGTGCCCTCGCTGTCCGTTGGAGGGCAAGCTTATTTCCTATTTATAGGAACACTATCCGGCATAGTGACGCAATGAGCGGCTACCAGCCAGCGCCTTTGGTCTGGGTTTTCACGCGGACGAGGAACATATCCGCCGTGATGTAGAGAGTCGATCCGTCATCGCCCCAGCAGCAGTTCCCGGTTGCTTGTCCGGTGAGGATTCGTCCAAGGAGTTTGCCTTGCGGGGAGATCGCAAGAACGCCGCCGGGACCTGTTGCCCAAATATTTCCGCGCGCATCGACTTTCATCCCGTCGCACGAACCCTTGTCGCCCGGCTTGCCGGCTTTTGAAGCGTCGAAAAAGATGCGCTCGCCTGCAACGGTGCCGTCGGGCTGCACGTCGTAGGCCATGATGCGTGGCGCTTCAGAGTCGCTCACCGCGATATACAGGAGCTTTTCGTCCGGAGAAAATGCGATGCCGTTCGGCCAGTTGACGGCTTTTGTGACGACGGATACTTCACCCTTTGGCGTGACGCGATAGACGCCGTTGAACGTCTGTTCTTTTAGTGGCGACTCATTTCCTTTATCGAGTCCATACGGAGGGTCGGTGAAATACACGTCGCCATTTTTCCGCACGGCGAGGTCGTTGGGGCTGTTAAATTTCTTTCCGTCAAATCGATCGGCGAGCGTGGTGAAGGTTCCTTTTTCCCAGCGCGCGACGCGACGATCGCCGTGCATGCAAACGAGGAGCTTTCCTTGCGCGTCGCGAGAGAGTCCGTTGCTTCCTTGCTCGCGAAAGCCGGCGACCGGCGTGGTCATTCCACTGGGCTTTAGGAACACTTCGGCGGAGGTCATGCCTTCCTTCCAGCGATAGATGATGTTCTCCGGCACGTCCGAGAAAACGACCGCGCCTTCGTACCAGGTCGGTCCTTCCGACCACTCGAATCCTTCGGCGAGCTTTTCGATTTTCGCGTTGGGCGCTACGAGGGCGTCGAACGCTGGATCGAGGCGCTCGATTTCTCCTTTGAATGAAACGGGCTCTGCGGAAAATCCTGTGGCAATTCCGGCGGCGATGATGATGAATGGAAACTTCATTCTGCGGGGTTATCGCGGCGGTGGGAGGATGTCAAAGGCGGCTTCGCAGGGAAGGAGAGGGGAAATCAATTGGAAGGATGCTCGGTTCGTCGTAATGTGACCGCACACGAATGCCGCAATTTCCAACCATCAGTCCTGAAAGCTCGATTCCACAACGGCTGGAGGCGATCCTCGCCGAGATCGCCGCCGCAGAACAACGAGCCGGGCGGAAGGCAGGAGAAGTCGAATTGGTCGCGGTTTCGAAAACACATCCGCCGGAATCGGTCATGGAAGTTTTCCATACCGGGCACACGCTATTCGGGGAGAGCCGGGTGCAGGAGGCGAAGGCGAAAATCCCACTCGTTTCGGGGCGGGCTCGATGGCACTTCATCGGGCATCTTCAGCGCAACAAAATCCGCCAGGCGCTGCCGTTTTTCGAGTTGTTTCACGGCGTGGATTCGCTGGAAATTGCACGCGATATTCAGCGCATTGCGGGTGAGGAATCGCAGGTTCCGACGGTGCTGCTAGAAGTCAAACTTGCAGAGGAATCTCAGAAGCACGGCTTTGCGCCTGACATTCTGCGCGAACAAATCGAAGAACTTCTTCTGCTGGATCGAATCAACATTGCGGGCCTGATGTGCATCCCTCCGCCGCAGGAGAAAGCGGAGAATGTTCGCCCGTTCTTTGCGAAGCTGCGCGAGTTGCGCGACCGGTTGCAAACCGAGTTCCGGGTGGGACTGCCGCAGCTCTCGATGGGGATGAGCGGCGACTTTGCCATCGCGATCGAAGAAGGCGCGACGCTTGTTCGCGTGGGGACTGCGATATTTGGCGATCGCAGCGGAAAAGCATGGCGTCCCGCAGGTGCCACAGGCGAAGACTGAGCTATGACCAAACGTCTCATACCGGCAAACATCCAAATCATCGGCAACGAAATCGCCATCGCGTGGGAGGATGGCGCGGAGACCTTCATGACGTTCGAGTCTCTGCGCCTCGCCTGTCCGTGCGCCGCGTGCTGCGGCGAGCCGGATGCGCTGGGAAACGTCATGAAGCCCGAAGTTCGCCACACGGTGTCGAGCTTTGAACTTCGCGGATGGCAATTGATTGGCGGTTACGCGCTCCAGCCCACATGGGGCGATGGCCATGCCACAGGGCTCTACACATTCCGCTATCTGCGAAAGCTCGGCGGGCTGCCTGAGGCATAATTGGGGTTGCATCGAACTGGCGGGGACGGATGACAGCCCGTATTTGGCTCGTCGCAAGGAGAGGGGGCGAAACAGACGCAAAAGCTCCGCTCCGATTCGTGTCTGCCCCACCTCTCAGAGTCATTTTGCCGCGAAAGAACGCAAGGAGCGCAAAGAAAATGGAGGTAAGGCCGCTGCTCCCTCTTTGTTTTCCCCTGCGTTCATTTGCGCCCTTTTTCGCTCATCACGTATTTCTGGATTTGGAATTTATAGCTGCCGAAATTGATGAGTAGGCCGTGCTCGCGCCGGGCGGATTTCAAATAGCCGAGAATCTGCGCGGTGTGTTCGTCGCCCAGCGTGCGGCACGCCTTCAGTTCTACGACAAGGACTTCCTCCACGAGCAAATCAGCGAAGTATTCTCCGATAATTGTCCCGTCTTCATCAAAAACGGTGATGGGATGTTGCTGCGCCACTTTCAGTCCAGCTTTCCGCAGGCGGTTTGCCAGCGCGTTTTCATAAACCTTTTCGAGGTGCCCGTGGCTGTGGAAAATGTGAATCGCGTAGGAGGTTTCGCGGATGATGTTGCAGAGCTCGTTGATTGTTTTCATGCTGAATTCGCCGCGAGAGAACGCAAAGAGCGCAAAGAAAGGAAGACTGAGGTTTTTTGGGCCTTGGTTTTGTGTTCTCTGCG
>JAYSTZ010000703.1:0-2733 GCA_043719365.1 Verrucomicrobiaceae bacterium
AATCCGCCCCCCATCCAGATACTTCCGAAACACCGTCAAAATCTCCGGACTGCACTCATTGCACCCCACAAAAACATCCAGCCGCTCCCGCGCAACACAGTGCTTCAACAAACTCTCCACCGCCCAGATCGAATACTCCGGCCAGCCTTCGTAGCAGCCTACGAGAACCGTTAAACGCATGGCGTATCGAGCAGGAGCTTCATGCGTCCTTCCCGAGCCAAAATTCATCCGGCAACGGAGCATCAAAATCCGCCGTGGGCTGAAAAGCGCCGGGGTGAAGATTCGCGATGCGCTCGCCCGCCACAGCAGGCGCTCGGCGCAGCCGTTCGGTGAGGTGCTGGAGTAAATGTTCCGCTTCCTCTGGCGGAAGTTCATCCATTGCAGCTTCGATTTCGGCGAGTGTGCTCATGCGCGGAAATTGCCCAAAGTCCTGCGGGGCGTCAACTCAGGGGTGTGGACTCCGCGTGATACGAAAAGGCGACGCATCCATCACCTCGATACCCGGCACTCGCGAAAACTCGTCCACATTCAGCGTCGCGACTCGGTAGCCGTGATGCAGCGCCACCGCCGCAATCTGCAAATCGTGCAGCCCAATGAGCGTCCCCGCCGCGCTCATCGAAGCCCAAATCTTGGAGTAAACGACCCCCTCATCGCGGCAGAACGCCAAAAGCGGATACCTCACTTCGACATCTCCGATAAACTCCATCCGCTTCACCTTACGCTCCAGCGAATCCGCCCGTTCCGCTCCATGCAAAAGCTCCGCAAGCGTCACCACCGTGATGTAGAGCCGCTCCGCTCCAATCTCCGCGTGGAACCCTACCCAATCAAACCGTCCCCGCTCCGCAGCGACGAAAATGGAGGAATCAACGACTACTCCCATCGCCGTTCAGTGGGCGGACGATTTGCCTCACGGCGAGCGGCTTCCACATCAGCGGCAAACGCCTCTGCATCGGCATCCGGCATCCGCTCACGTTCACTCCACCACCGCACCGCATCCAGCCCCGTGAACACCTTCCGGCGCTCTCTCAAAGTCGCCTCCAGCGCATCATCAAGCCTCACTAATTCGTCCGTAGTAAGGCTCGGTAGTGCCACTTCAATTTCAGTCAGCGTGCTCATGCGCAGAAAATGCCCGAAGTCCTGCGAGGCGTCAATTCATGGGTTTGGGAAGAGTTGAAATCAGGATTCTGTTCCTTTTTGTCGCCTGCCCCCAGTTCCCTGACCCCATTTCCCCTGTCATTTCAGTGGTGGTTTTTCCTTTTTTTCGCCTGACCACAGTTCCCCTTTGAATGTCGTTTATTATTTCGCTTGCCGTTTCCTGAGTGCAAATTCCGTGACGAAAGTGACAGCGTTGAGCGGACGCGAAAATATCATAGCTGCGGCAAAATTTTCTCCGCGACAAGTCGGGTGTATATCTCGGAGCCTGCGCGATTCGTGTGCCCTTCATCAAGGCGATGCTCAGGGGTGTAGAGTTCCGGGAATTCGAGCGGGTTGGAGAAGTCGAGCACCGACGCTTGGTCTTTCGGATCACTGGGTAAAAAGCGTTTGGTCGCGGGATAGGGCGGGATGATCAGAATCATCTTCGCGCCTGCTCGCTCGATGATTCTGCGCTTCTCCATGAGTTCCGCTTGGCTCACCCACTCGGCGTAGTCGATGTGGAGCGGCGTCGTGCGTGCGGCATCTACGAGCGTCCCGTAATCGGCGAGTTCCTGTCCCGAAAGCGGCCGTCGCTCCATCGCGTCGCGGAACCCATCGGTCCCCACGAGCATCCTTGAATTTGATATGCCAAAGAGCTTCTCCGAGATCAGCTCGTTGCCGCGACCGAACTGCGTGACATTGCGAAACCAATAGTCGGCATGTTCGGCAATTTTCAAAAAGACCTCATTTCGTCGCCGCATTGCGTCGGCGGATTTGCGTTTCTTCGTATCGCCCAGCAAGCCCATTCGGCACAAAGTAGAGAATCTCTTCCAGTCGTGCCAATGCAGCGCACGGACTGTGCCGATGTCTGCTGGGCGAATCGCGAGACTTACTTTGCTGCACTCGACGATGACGAGTCTCAAAGGCTTTTTGCGCAAGGCGAGTGCCTTCTCTAAAACGTATGAGTCCTCCGGGCAAAACATCCCATCGATCCCAAAGTTGAAGGTGCGTGTGGGTTTGCCGGCCGCAGCAGTGGCTTGGTCAATCAGCGTCGGGATGAGCTGTCGGTAAGTGCGACTGGAACCGATCAATAGCACATCGTAATTGTCACCCACCGCAGCGTAGCGCGAGAGCTTCTCCGTGACGGTGGGTACGTATCGGTCCGAAGTTCGCGCAGACAGAATTGCAACGATCGCAACGAACCCGATAATCAATCCACTAATGTTTGCGAGAACTCTCATTTTCGTTTCAGCCATTCTGCGAACTCCGCCGCGAATATCCGCGGGTCAGAGACGCGGTCAGGCGATAAAATGGAAGACTTTTAGGGTTAATTGTGTGTCATGTCTTGGTGATGATCTGCCCCGCTCCACGGGCTTCGCATTGTTTTAATTGGATGATTCACTGCTGCTGCTGCTACTGCCGCCGAGGTCGCTCGACGAGTCTCCGGTGATACTGCTGCTGTTGCTTGATGATGAACTGCTTTCCGCGCTGGAACTGCTGCTGGGAATAATCGGGCCGGGCTCTTCCTCGTGGGGATGGTGCTCGGCGCGGAGATGCGCGATTATTCCGTCATGGGGCGGGTGAGCGGGAGTTTGAATT
>JAYSTZ010000704.1:0-6322 GCA_043719365.1 Verrucomicrobiaceae bacterium
GGCGGCGATGATGGCGCACAACGATCAGGAGCTAGTGACGTTTGTCGCGCTGGGCGGTTGGGCGCGAGGCACGGAAGTCATCACCGCGCACATCGCGAATAACTATTCCGCCGATTCCGCTCGCATCCTCCGCCAGCCCGGAATCGCGCGCACGTTCATCGAAAAGCTCGGTGCCATGCCGGAGAAGGTCACCGACAATCCCGTCGTAAAGCGGGTGAGACTGACGCTATTCGAGGTCCACAAAGCGGTCGCCTTTCCCGAGGGCGAAGTGCCGACGGCTGAAGCAGTGCAAAAGCTCAGCGCCCTCGCTGTGACGATGGTGAAGGACATTTCCACCAAGGACCTATGAAGCATCTTCTTCTGTTCATCATTGCTGCTTCATTCGTCGGTCACGCTGCCACCGAGGACGACATCGTCGCCGCCCGCGCAGACGTTTTGGAGTTGGCGGGAGCGTGGAGCAACGATGGTTTCAAAATTCGCGATGGGTACTGGGGCGGCGACCTTTTTCCGGGCGAGCCGAAGGTCGTGCAGGTCAATCTGTTCGCGGGCAACCACTATTGGTTTTCCGTCGCCGCACACGCCCGGGCCAAGGCGGTCTCCATCGGCGTTTTTGATGAAACCGGAAAGCCCGTCGCCGTGGAACCATTTGCCGACGGCGTTCGCGCTGCGGCGCGGTTCTCGCCGAAAGTGAGCGGGCCTTACTACATCCAAGTCTCCGCCAAAGAAGGGCCTCGATCCGCGTTCTGTCTCGTGTATTCTTACAAATAGATGCCATCCAAAGAACCACCGACCAAACGTTCCGAGACCACGCAAAAGCCGCCCAGCGGCCAAGTGCTGCAATTCTCCATTTTCTTGCGAAACCGCGTCGGCGCTTTCCTTGACGTTGTTCGGATGCTCGGCGAGCACCATGTCCATGTGCTTGCGACGAGCATCGAGTCCAGTTCGGATACCGCCATCGTCCGTATCGTTGTGAGCGATCCGGAGAGCGTAGAAGGGATTTTTCATCTCCACGCCATCCCTCACGCGGTTTCTTCCGTCTTGGTTGTAGAACTGAAAGGCGCTTTTCAGCTCGGCGAAGTCCTCAGTGCGCTCTTGGCCGCAGAGGTCAATATTTACGGCTCATACGCCCTCCTGAGCCGGCCAAATGATCTCCCTGCCTTGGCGCTTCATGTTGAAGACTACGAATGCGGACATTCCGTTCTGAAAGCGGCGGGGTTCTCCCTGCTCGACCAGTCGGACATTTCCCGCTGAGTTCTCGGCTGGGTTTTCGCGGTCCTTGGACGTCGGTCGGAGCTGCTGAAATCGTGTCCGCTCTTACTTCATACTCGAGCTGTTGCTCGCTGTGACGTGAGCAGAGCAAAAGGTAAGAACAAAGTCCCGCAGGCTGTTCGAAATTCTGGAATGGCAGCGCCACTTTAAGTGGCTCATCTAAAGTGCGGCAGTTTTGCGCCCGCCATGAACTGCGACGGGTGTGATTAAAAGTGGAATGGCGCGATAGCGCGGAGAAAGTAGCTCGCGAACCGGAGGTAGCCTGAAAGGCAATCCCTTCGCGGCACTACGCCACTCGCGAAGCGACAATTCAATTAAAGTGCCGCTTCGCGGGAGGTGCAAAGTCGCGAAGGGACTCGCGAGCTACTTTGCGCTTCGCGCGATTCCACTTTTAATCACACCCAACTGCGACTCTCTCTGAGATTCCCTATTGATTTTCCCTCCAGCGGGGCTAGAAAGTGCTCTTCAACCGCCTTCCATATTATGAACCATCGTACACTCCTTGTCGGAATGATCGCCGCTGCGACACCGGTTTTCGCTGCTGACCCGACGAAAGAACAACTTGATTTCTTCGAGCAGAAGGTCCGTCCGTTGCTGACGAATAACTGCTACTCGTGCCACAGCGTCGAAGCTGGGAAGAGCAAAGGAGGATTCACGCTGGATACCGCATCCGCCGCGCTCAAAGGCGGGGACACGGGCCCCGGCGTCGTCCCCGGAGATCCTGCAAAATCGCTCATCTACGTAGCGATGACTTACAAGGACAAGGACATGCAGATGCCGCCGTCCAGCAAAGGCGGGCAGATGAAGCCCGAGGAACTCGCGATCATCGAGCAGTGGATCAAGATGGGCGCACCGGACCCGCGCAAAGAGGCGCAGAAAGCGGCGAAGCTCTCCGGCATGACGGACAAGGCCCGCGCGCATTGGGCCTATCAGCCGATGAAGCATTACAAGAGCATCCCGATTCCCAAGGTGAAAAACGCGGGATGGGTGAGGACGCCGATCGACAATTTCGTCATGGAAAAAATGGAGGCCGCCGACATCTTCCCGATGCAGGCTGCTGAGAAAGAGACACTGCTTCGACGGGCCTATTATGACCTCATCGGGATGCCGCCGAGCCCTTCGGAAATCGATGCTTTCAAAATGGACCCCGCTCCGGATGCTTGGAGCAAAGTCATCGACAGGCTCCTCGCATCGCCCCACTACGGAGAGCGCTGGGGCCGTCACTGGCTCGACTCCGCGCGCTACGCGGATACCGTGGGCGGCGACGCAAATACCAACAACGGCCGCACCGATTACCGATACGCCCATGCCTGGACGTATCGCGATTACGTCATTCGCTCGTTCAACGAAGACAAGCCATACAATCAATTCATTCTGGACCAGCTCGCGGCGGACTTTATTTACCCTCTCAAAAAAGCGGGTACGCCGGATGCAAAGGGCGCTCCAGTCGTGAGCGCTACCGGGAAGACGGATCTTTCAAAAATCGACGTCTCGAAACTCGACCCGCTCGGACTCAACAAGGGCGCTGGAAGTGGAATGAAGCCGGCAGTGGCGCAGGAAGCCCCGGCAGCACCCACTGCAATGAAGTCCGCTCCTGCGATGGCACCCGCCATGATGGGCGGCGACTCGATGGCAATGATGGGTGGCGACTCCATGATGGGTGGCGGCGGCGCAAAAGGCTCGTCTGAGAATTACATGCCCGGCCACCCTAACCTTGCGGCACTTGGCCTTCTCACAGTCGGCGAGCGCTCCAACAATAACAACGACAACATTGATGACCGCATCAACGTTGTCTCGAAGGCATTCCTCGGCCTCACCGTCTCGTGCGCCCGCTGCCACGATCACATGTTCGACCCGATCTCGATGAAGGACTACTACGCCCTTCACGGCATTTTCAACTCCAGCACGGAGCCCACGCAAAAGCCGCTCATCGCCCCGCCCAACGCGGCGCAGTTCGCCGACTACACGGCGAAGAAAACAGCCATTGAGAAAGAGAATCGCGATATTTACTTCCGCGAGGTCGAACACTGGCTCGGCCTATTCTCCAGCAAGCCGGGAAAGTATCTCGAAGCCGCACTCCTCCGCCGCGACCGTTCGGAAGGTTCGCAGCTCGCCCGGCAGACGCTCATTGAGAAAGAGCAGCTCGACGTGGTTCTGGCGAACTTCTACGAGCGCGTGCTGAACGGTAATAACCGTTTCTTCGGCCCGATGAGTGAGTTCAAAGACGTGAAGCGCAGCGAATGGAGCACGCACTCGCCGCTGGTGCTCAAGGAAATCCGCCTCAGCGGGCGCTACAACCCGATCATTGCTAAGGCCCTCGAAGCCGCGAAGCCCGATTCGATGGAGCAAGTCATCGGCGTGTATCAGACCATCCTCGCCCAATACGCCGCGAAAATGCCCGGCTACGTGAAGGCTTATCAGAATGCGACCGGCGACAAAATCGAAGGTTTTAGTCCCGACGAAGTTGAGATCATGAACGGACCGTTCGCGCTAATCACCGCGCCGAAGGCGTCGATGGACTGGATTCGCGATGCCACGGGCGGTTGGGCTGTGCAGATGACGGGTCGCGCGCGATTCGTCTTCGCCAAGATGAACGAACTCGACCTCACGCACCCAGGCGCACCGACCCGTGCGATGGTGATGCTCGATAAGGATCGCCCTGCCGATTCCAACGTCCTCCTTCGTGGTCAGGCCGGAACTCCCGGCGATAAAGTAGAGCGTCGATTCCTCGACATCCTCTCTCCAAACCACGAGGGAAAAGCCTTTCCGCGCAACAGCAGCGGGCGCCTTGAGCTCGCGAAAGCCATCGCCAGCAAAGACAATCCGCTCACAGCCCGCGTGCTTGTGAACCGGGTCTGGATGCATCATTTCGGGGAAGGGTTTGTCCGCACACCGGACGACCTCGGGGTGATGAGCGAAAAGCCGTCCCACCCGGAGTTGGTGGACTTCCTATCGAGCTGGTTTGTGGATGAGAATGCCGGCAACTGGAGCCTCAAGCGCCTTCACAAGTTCATCATGCTGTCCAGCGTCTATCAGCTCAGTAGCAAGGCTAACAGCGACAAGGCGAGAACTGAATACTCCGTCAAGGACCCGGAGAACCGCCTCCTTTGGCGTGCGAATGTCCGTCGTCTGGAATTCGAAGCCATCCGCGATTCGCTTCTCGTTTTCTCCGGACGGCTCGATCCGAAAATCGGTGGCCAACCCGTGAATATTACGGACGAGCCTTACATCTATCGTCGCTCCGTTTACGGATACATCGACCGTGGCAACGTGCCGGAGCTCATGGGGCACTTCGACTTCAGCGACCCTGATATGCCGAACTCCAAGCGCTCCGCGACCATCGTCCCGCAGCAAGCTCTTTTCATCATGAACAGCCCGATGGCAATTGACGTCGCACGTCGAGTGGTAGCCCGGCCTGAGGTTCGGAATGAGCGCCAGGACATGCGAAAGATCGTCGCGATATATCGTATTCTCTTCCAGCGTCAGCCAACTGATAAGGAGATCCCAATGGGAATGGCGTTCGTAGCCAACGAAGGAAAGAAGCAACCCGAAATCGATGCCATGGCACCGGAGATGATGAAGAAGAACGCTGCCGTCAAAAAGAAGATCGAAGACCGCCGCGGGCGCGACAATGATGCGATGATGACCATCATCAATGATGGCGACATCATTGAGCGTCGTCCGCTGTCAACTTTTGAAACCTACGTCCACGCACTCCTGTTCTCGAACGAATCGGCTTACGTGAACTAAGCTCCCGCACTGCGCGGGCTCTTGCGATATGCAGTTTCCTGCGCAGCGGCAGCATTGGCTGCTGGATGACGGGATTACTTTCCTGAATCACGGTTCGTTTGGCGCGTGCCCTCGGGTTGTGCTGGCGGAGCAGGCGCGGTTGCGCGACGAGATGGAGCGGGAACCGGTGCGCTTTCTTTGGCGGGAAATCGAACAGCGGATTGATGCAGCGCGGTCCGTGCTGGCGCGGTTCCTTGGAGCGGAAGCGGGCGATGTGGCGTTTGTCTCGAACGCGACGGGCGCGGTGAATGCCGTGGTGCGCTCGCTGGAGCTTCAGGCCGGGGACGAATTGCTCATTCCCGATCACGGCTACAACGCCTGCCGCAATGTGCTGGAGGAAGCCGCCCGGCGCTCCGGTGCGCGGGTGGTTGTGGCGGCGGTGCCGTTCCCGATTTCCGGGCCGGAAGAGGTGACTGCTGCGGTGCTCGGTGCGGTGACGGAGCGGACCCGATTGGTTTTGATCGACCACATCACAAGTCCGACGGCGCTGATTTTTCCCGTGGAGGAAATTGTCCGGGCGCTGGAGTCGCGCGGCATCGCGGTGATGGTGGATGGTGCTCATGCGCCGGGGATGTTGCCGCTGAATTTGCGCGAACTGGGGGCGAGCTACTACACGGGGAACTTGCACAAATGGGTGTGCGCTCCGAAAGGTGCAGCGTTCATTTTTGCTCGGCGGGATCGTCATGCGGGGCTTCATCCGGCGACGCTGAGCCATGGTTACAATACGCCGCGCGAAGGGCGCTCGCAGTTTCATGATGAGTTCGACTGGCAGGGCACTCTTGATGTCACGGCCTGGCTGAGTGTGCCGGCGGCGATTGCGTTTTGTGAGGGGCTGATGCCCGGTGGGTTTCCGGCGCTCATGCGGAGAAATCACGACCTGGCGGTGGCTGCGCGGACGCTGTTGTGCGAGCGACTGGGCGTCGCGGCGCCGTGTCCGGAATCGATGCTCGGGAGCATGGCTACGCTGCCGTTGCCGGAGCGGTTTCAGGATGTCGATACGACTTCCCGTGCGGTGATCGCGCGCTTCGATCCATTGCAGTCGCGCCTTTTTGAGACGCATAAAATCGAGGTTCCGCTGCTTCGCTTTGGTAGTCCGGCGCGGCGGTGGTTCCGCGTCTCGGCGCACGCGCACAACACGTTGCTCGACTACGAACGCCTCGCTGCGGCACTGGCGGATTAGGCTGCGAGGACGGCGACGAGGTGGCGCAGTTCGTCGTCCACGTCGCTCTCGGCGGGGACGGTGTGGGCGATTTCCGCTTTCACG
>JAYSTZ010000705.1:0-2730 GCA_043719365.1 Verrucomicrobiaceae bacterium
CCACGGCTTGCTCTACGGCGACGGTGTCTTCGAGGGCATCCGCTTTTATAATGGGCGCGTCTTCCGGCTCGAAGAGCACACCCGCCGGATATTCGACAGCGCAAAGAGCATCCTGCTCACCATCCCCATGACTCCGCAGGAGCTCATGCAGGCTACGTGCGATACCATCAAAGCGAACGGTCTCAGGGACGGCTATATCCGCACCGTCGTCACGCGCGGAACCGGCCCCATGGGCCTCTCGCCTTACAAGTGCCCGAAGGCCACCGTCTTCATCATCACCGCGAGCATCCAGCTCTACCCGGAGAGCGCATACGAGACCGGCCTCACGATGGCCACCGTCGCCACCCGCCGCCCGCGGCACGACATCCTGCCGCCCGCGGTGAAATCGCTCAATTACCTCAACAACGTCATGGCCAAAGTCGAGGCCATCCAAGCCGGCGCGGAAGAAGGGCTCATGCTCAACGACCAAGGCCTCGTCGCCGAGTGTACCGGCGACAACATCTTCATCGTGCGCGATGGCGCAGTGACGACACCGCCGATCTCCGCCGGCGCACTCGACGGCATCACTCGCAAAGTCGTCTTCGAAGTGTGCCGCGAACTCGGCATCCCGATCCGGGAGCAGGAGACCACCCGCCACGACATCTTCGTCGCCGACGAATGCTTCCTCACCGGCACCGCCGCAGAAGTCATCGCGGCGGTGAAGCTCGACCAGCGCATCATCGGCGACGGCAAACCCGGCCCCGTCACCCAGCGCATCATTGCCCGATTCCGCGAGCTCACACAAACGACCGGCACCCCGATTTACGCGTAACCCACCGCGATGAATTGCGACGTTTGCAAACAGAAAACCGCGTCCGTCTTCCTGACGCAGATCGTGGACGGCAAAATGCAGAAGGTGAATCTGTGCGAATCCTGCTCGAAAGAGAAAGGCGTCACAGACCCCACCGGCTTTGCGCTCGCCGATCTGCTGCTTGGACTCGGTGCGTCGCAGGAAATGGAAAAAAACACCGCAGGCAAACGCTGCCCGGCCTGCGGTTTTAGCCATGCGGACTTCAAAAAGACGGGCCGCTTTGGCTGCGCGGCGTGCTACGACGCATTTGCCGATGGCCTCGAAGACATGCTCAAAGGAATGCACAAAGGCGTGGAGCACAAAGGCAAGATCCCCCCGCGCATGCTCAAGGCCAAGTTGCGCAACGAAGAGATGAAGAAACTCCAGCGCGATTTGCGCAAGGCCATCGCCGACGAAAAATACGAGACCGCCGCCGAACTCCGCGACCGCATCAAGCATATCGAGACCGAGGGGCAGCCCGCTATTTGACCATGCCCATTCACAACATTCTTTCCACGTCCGGCGAATGGCTCAAAGGCGACGGCCCGCAGAGCCACATCGTCGTCAGCAGCCGCGTCCGGCTCGCCCGCAACCTCAACGGCTTCCCCTTTCCCGGCCACGCCAAGAAAAACGAACGCGTCTCCGTCCTTGAGTGCATCAAGCCCGCCGTCGAATCCCTCCCCGAGATGGCAGACGCCCACTCCGTCTTCTCCCAAGACCTCAGCGCCCTCGAAAAACAAGTCCTCGTCGAGCGCCACCTCATCTCCCGCGAGCACGCCGCCAAGGGCATGGGCTCCGCCGTCGTCATGAACAAAAAGCAGACCCTCTCCATCATGATCAATGAAGAGGACCACCTCCGCATGCAGGCCATCCGCTCCGGCCTCCAGCTCAAGAGCGCCTTCAAAATGATCGACAAAGTGGACAGCGAGCTCGGCGACAAGCTCGACTTCGCCTACCACAACCAATTCGGCTACCTCACCGCATGTCCCACCAACGTCGGCACAGGAATGCGCGCCAGCGCCATGATGCACCTGCCCGCCCTCGTCCTCAGCGAGCAGGTCAACCAAGTCATCCAGGCCGTCAACAAAGTCGGCCTCGCCGTCCGCGGCCTCTACGGCGAAGGTACGGAAGCCATGGGCAACCTCTTCCAGATTTCCAACCAGACCACGCTCGGCGAAAAAGAAGAAGACATCATCGCCCGGCTCAACAAAGTCGTTGACCAAATCATCCTCCACGAAAACAACGCCCGCCAGACCCTCCAGCAGAAAAAACCCGTCACCCTCCTCGACAACATCGGTCGCGCCTACGGCATCCTCCGCTACGCGCACAGCATGGCCAGCAAAGAAGCGCTGAACCTCCTCAGCTACCTCAAACTCGGGGTGGACCTCGGCTACTTCCCCGAAGATTGCCAGCTCCCCGTGGACGAACTCTTCATCGAAACGCAGCCCGCGCACCTCCAAAAGAGCACCGCCCAAAAACTCCAGGCCGACGAGCGCGACTCCCTCCGCGCAACCATCATCCGCGCGCGACTCGAGAAAATGCCCGTGCCCGCCCCAAAGCAAAGCCAGCCTCCCGAGAAGCCCGAGGGAGAAGGCGAGAAGACCGCATAGCCGCCATCACGACGTAATCGGCGTCGAAGACCGCGGAGTGCTACAGCCTGCCGCCGCAATCCACGGCAAGCAGGCATCATCAGCATGAGTGGTGGCTTTTGCCGGCAGTTCAGGCGCTTTTAGCGAGGGGTGGCGCATTCATCCCGACCGCCGCGATTCACTGTTCGTTGAGTGCCGTGCGAGGAAGTCGCGGATGTCTTATACCATCGTCCACAAATAAAGAGACGGATGAAAGTAGCGGGGCCGTCTCGGCCCCGTCGCGACACACAGTGTCGCAGCGCGGCAAGCGCC
>JAYSTZ010000706.1:0-2727 GCA_043719365.1 Verrucomicrobiaceae bacterium
CAAACTTCCCAAGCACATGGCTTGAGGCGTCCGACTGACTGCCGACGGGCTCCCCGATTCCGATTCGGATCCGGGGAACCTCCTGAGTGCCGAGGCGAAGCAGGATGTCCTTGAGCCCTTTCTGGCCCCCGGAACTCCCGCCTTCCCGCAGGCGAAGCCGACCCAGCGGTAAAGCCAGATCGTCCAGCACGATGAGCACATCCCGCGGTTCTATTTTATAGAATCCGGTGATGGCACTCACGCTTTCGCCGCTGAGGTTCATATAAGTTTGCGGTTTGCACAGCCATACTTCACTCCCACCCACACGGGCGGTTGCGAAATGTGCCTGCCACTTTTTTTCAGTCCGGAAGATGGCTCCTGCGGCACTGGCGATACGGTCCAGGACCATAAAGCCGACGTTGTGCCGTGTTTCTACATACTCGCGGCCGGGATTGCCGAGTCCGACGATTAAGCGAGCCATCCATCCAAACTGGGTTGATTACTTCTTCTTCGCAGGAGCTGCGGCGGCGGGAGCGGCGGCTGCACCGGCGGCGGGTTTCTTCTCCTTGAGGACTTCCGGTGCTGCCGCACCTTCCGCCGGCGTCTCGACGACTTCGACAGTCGGCGCTGCGCAGTGGAAAACGACGGACTCGGCGTGCGAGAGCGAGGTCACTCCGGCTGGGAGTGCGATCTCGTTCACGTGGATGTAGTCGCCTTGGTTCAGGCCCGACACATCGACGATGAGGCTCTCCGGAAGATCCTTCGGGAAACACGACACTTCGAGGTTACGGATGACCTGTTCGAGACGACCACCGCCGGTCTTGACGCCGAGAGGCTCGCCCTGGCTGACGATTGGCACGGTAGTGTGCATGAGTTCGTCTTCTTTGAGGGCATGAAAATCGAGATGCACGATATGCCGCTTCACAGGATGGTGCTGCACGGCCTGAATCAGCGCGAGCGTGTTGGCACCGCCGACGATTTCGAGGTCCACGAGCGCGTGCGCGATACCGCCGCGCAGCGTCATCGCGAGCGTGTGTGCGTCGAGCTGAAGTGTCTGTGGTGCGAAGTGACGTCCGTAAATAATCGCTGGGACTTTCCCTGCTTTGCGGATTGCTCTGGAACCCGTCGTGCCAGGATTGGCGCGGAGTTCGGCTTTAAGTGAGATATGTTTGGCCATTGCGTTTGTAGCTACTGCTTTATTTTAGTTTGTTTGTTTAGTTTGTGTTCTAGGGAAATTGGTTCAGAGCTTTGGAATCTGAAAAAGTGAGGACACGGATTCTTCATCCGAGACGCGCCGGATGGCCTCCGCCAAAAGCGGCGCGACGCACAGCGTGGTGATTTTAAAGCCCGCCCCGTCGTTCTCCGGTACGGAATTCGTGCAAACAAGCTCCGTAATCTCCGACTCCTTCAAGCGGGCCAGCCCGATCTCGCCGAGCACCGCATGAGACACACACGCCATAATCTCCCGGGCTCCGTGCGCCTTCAAAATCTTCGCCGCCGCCGTCAGCGTGCCCGCCGTCTCCGTGAGGTCGTCCACCAAAATCACAGGCCGGTTCATTACATCTCCAATGACACTCGTTGCCTCCACATCCGTCGGGCTCGTCCGACGTTTCGCCACAATCGCTAGACCAGCATCCATCGCCTGCGAATACGCGCTCGCCATCTTCAGCCCGCCCACATCCGGCGAGACTACCACGGGATTCTCCAGTCCCAGACTCCGCAGATACTTCAGAATCACCGGAGCCGCATAAAGGTGATCCACCGGGATGTCGAAAAAGCCCGCCACCTGCTGCGCATGAAGGTCCATCGTCAGCACACGATTCACGCCCGCCGCCGTGAGCAAATTCGCCACCAGCTTCGCCGTGATGGGCACTCGCGGCTGGTCCTTGCGGTCCTGCCGTGCATAGCCGAAAAACGGAATCACCGCCGTGATTCGTGCCGCACTGGCGCGCCGCGCGGCGTCCACCATGATCAGCAGTTCCATCAGGTTCTGATTCGTCGGCGGGCACGTCGGCTGGACAAAGAAAACATCGCGACCACGGATATTCTCGTTAATCTTCACCATCGTCTCCCCATCCGGAAAGGTATCCACCGTGGCATCGCCCAGCGGCACCCCGAGATGCTCGGCGATACGGCGCGCGAGCACCTTGTGGGCAGTTCCCGAAAAGATCTTCAGCTCAGATTGTGCGCGCAACATATTGATTAAAAAAGGGTCGCGACACTATCCGCCCGCCGCCTCTTGGCAAGCGGGAAGCCCGCGAAATCGCACAACCGGCAGGGCTTTCCATCTGGAGAGCGGCAAAAGCAGTCCAAGACTTCAATCCGCGCGGCATCACTGGATAAAGAATCGTCGGGCTCCGAGCAGCAAATTTTCGCGAAGCGCTCTCACCTCCGCCCTCGACTGACTTGCCGATAAAACGGAAACAATTCGATATTTACCTTGTTTTTACTTCTTTTTATCCCCTGCCCCGCCTTCCCAGCTTGATACTGCGGTAACTTACTTTGCGTCACATACGTTGAGTGTGGTTTTTTGTCACTATTGGCGTTTTCCGCACACAGCCCCCTCTTTTCACGTCGCTGCTCGAACGAAGAATCGTGCAGCTAAGATAAAGGGTCGATTCGCAAGTCGCGCATCGTTCGGAGTTCTCCGGCATCGACATGCTTGAGCCTCCGTGCTCCGCTTTTTCGGTTCGGGCCAAATCGGTGTTTCTCGCCCTGGAATACCTGCTCCACAAATTCTTTTGTCCC
>JAYSTZ010000707.1:0-6303 GCA_043719365.1 Verrucomicrobiaceae bacterium
CTCGCGAGCTACTTTCTTCGCTTCGCGAACCAATCCACTTTTAGTCAGACCCGATTTCGTCACCGCGTAATAATTGGTCTTGAACATTTCCGTCGATCAGGTGTCTTACGGACCTGTGCAGGCTGGCTCACCATTCATGCGTTTTGTTTTCGTGCTTTGCGTTTTCGCGATGTTCGGTGCGCAGGTATTTGGCTCGGTTTCTCGTTTCATTTGCGACTGTGGCGGAGCGGTGAGGGTCGTCGCGACCAGTAGTTGCTCTGGGCCGCACGGACCGGAGTGTCACACAGAAGATTCGCACGACGGGAGCGATGGCGGCGACACGAAGCACCACGAGCAGGAAAGCCGGGAGCTTACCGCCAGCACGACGATCGTTTCCCACATTGTAGTTCCAGCGCCGATGGTTTTCGCGGTGCTGGCCGGGTATTTCTTTTTCGCGCCGGAGTTATCCCTCGCTCCACGGGAATATCTTAATGATGCTTACGGTGATCCCCCGCCGAGCATCGCTGTATCGCGGACTGTCGTCCTGCGTATTTGATCTCCCTGAGCCGCATTAGCGGCTGATTTCCCGTCCACCCGCACGAATGCCGAAAGGAGTGATCGTGACGTTGGGCTGGACCATGCGCGTTTCCGGTCGGAAACGCCCTCTCAAAAACGAACCCAAACTTTCAAGCCACACACTTTCATGATCAAGACTCTCACAATCCTTTCCGTCGCGCTGCTCGCGGCGTCCCCGATGCGCGCCGCAATCTCGCCGGAGGAGGCGGCAAATACGGTCATCCTCGACGAGACCGGGGAGAAGAACCTCAGAATCGAAACCGTTGAAGCCGAGGAGACGGACTTCGAGGAAACCGTCTTCGCGCTTGGGCGCATCAATGTCGCGCCGGGTGGGCGCGCAGTGGTCAGCAGTCGCGTGGCGGGGCGCGTGGTGAGCGTGGAGGCGCACGTCGATACACGGATTCGCATGTCGTCCGAGGCGCTCGTCGTGGAGAGTCGCCAGCCGGGAGACCCGCCGCCAAAGATTCGCATCCCTGCTCCAATCAATGGCCTCGTCAGTAAGGTGAATGTCGTCGAAGGCCAGCCCGTGGAGCCGTCGAATTCGCTCATCGAGATCCTCGATTTATCCACCGTCCATGCCACTGCCGCCGTGCCCGAGCATCTCGCATCGCGCTTGAAGGAGGGCATGAAAGCCCACATCCGCGCGCTCGCTTTGGACGGCAGGGAATTCGCTGCATCTCTCGCCCACATCGGCGCGGAAGCTGACACGAAGAGCGGCACCATCGAGGCAGCGTTTCACATCCCCAATGAAGACTACGCGCTGCGCCCCGGAATGCGCGTCGAGTTCTCGATCATTACCGGGAAGCGTGAGAATGTGATGAGTATTCCGCGCATCGCGCTGCAAGGCGACGTGACCAATCGCAGCGTCTATCGCAGGCACTACGACGCCTCGCTCAAGCACACATTCGTCCGTGTGCCGGTGCAGGTAGGCGCGATGAACGACCGTTTCGTGGAGGTGACCAGCGGCTTGGTTGCGGGTGATGAAGTCGTGACGACGGGTGCCTACTCGCTCGGCTTTGCCGGAAAAGGAAGCGTGTCTTTGAAGGCGGCGCTCGATGCCGCACACGGCCATGAACACAACGAGGATGGAAGCGAACGGACCCCTGCTCAAAAAGCAGCACTGAGCAGAGACGCAGCCCGACACGAGCACGACGGAGTTTCCAAACTGACAATCTTTTCCCTCGCATCAAACGGACTGCTGCTCGTGCTGCTCGTCGTGGCGATGCTGCGGAAGCCCCGGACGGACGCCATCTAGTCATGCTGAATAGACTCATTTACTGGTCCCTCCACAATCGCGCCATCGTCATCGCGCTTGCTATTTTGCTCATGGTCATGGGCGTGCGGACGACGATGGAGCTGCCCGTCGAGGTGCTGCCGGACCTCACGAAGCCAACGGTCATCGTCCTCACTGAATCGCCGGGCCTTGCGCCTGAGGAGGTGGAAATCAATATCACGCAGCCCATTGAGCGCTCGCTGCTCGGCGTCGCAGGATTGACACGACTTCGCTCGAATTCCGATGTGTCGCTCTCGCTCGTCTATGCGGAGTTTGCGTGGGGCACGGATATCTACAAGGCGCGCCAGTTTGTGCAGGAGCGGCTTGCGGGCGTTCGCGGCACACTTCCGCAGGGAGTGGAGCCGTTCCTCACTCCGGCGGCCTCGTTGATGGGGGAGATTCTTCTCGTCGGCGTGAGCAGCCGCGATGGAAAAGTGCTGCCGCGCGACGTGCGGACGCTTGCCGATTGGAGCATCCGGCCCCGTCTGCAAAGCATTGCGGGAATCGCGGAAGTGCTGAACATGGGTGGTGGCATCAAACAAATCCAAGTAATGCCGGAGCCGAACCGAATGGCCGCGCACGACGTTACCTTTCAGGAACTCGAAACCGCCGCGAAGGAAGCCGCGGGAAACACGACCGGCGGGTTCATCAATACCGGCACGACCGAAATCATGGTGCGCAATCTGGCCATGACGGTGCAGCTCGAAGACATCGCGCGCACCGTCGTAAAACGCGTAGGCGACCGTTCCATCACGCTTGCCGATGTCGCCAAAGTGGAGTGGGGCGTCGAGCCGATGCGCGGAGACGGCAGTGTGAACGGCAAGCGCGGCGTGGTGATGAGTATCACAAAAGCGCCCGGCTTTGACACGCTCGGGCTCACCGCGAAAATCGAAACCGCACTAGCGGACTTGCAAAAGACACTGCCTCCCGGGGTCGAGGCGACGGTGCTTTTCCGTCAGGGCGACTTTATCGATCACGCGGTGGGAAATCTCAAGGAAGCCATCCGCGACGGTGCCGTCATGGTGACCATCGTCATCTTCCTTTTCCTGCTCAATTTCCGCACGACGTTCATCACGCTCATGGCGATGCCGCTCTCGTTCGCGATCATGATGCTCGTCTTTAAGTGGTTCGACATTTCCGTGAACTCGATGACGCTCGGCGGCCTTGCCGTCGCCATCGGCATGGTCGTGGACGACGCCATCGTGGATGTGGAAAACGTCTTCCGGCGCTTGCGCGAGAATGCCGCCCTAGCGAAGCCTCACCCGCGCCTCGAAGTCATCGGAAAAGCCTCCGGCGAAGTGCGAAACTCCATCCTTTACGCCACGATGCTCATCATCCTCGTCTTTCTCCCGCTGCTGGGACTGACGGGCGTCGAGGGTCGTCTCTTTTCACCCATCGCAATCGCGACCATTGTCTCGATGATTGCATCCTTCGTCGTCTCGCTCACCACGATTCCCGTGCTCTGCTCCATGCTGCTCCGGCCAACGGAAGGCGATGCGCATAAAGACGGTTTTGTGACGCGCTGGATGAAATCGCTGCTCGAGAACACGCTACTCCGTTTCGGGCTCTCGCAGCCGTTCCTGCTGCTCGGCATCGTCGGCATGATGGTTGTCGGTGCGTTCATGCTTTATCCACAAATGGGCAAGGATTTCCTGCCCTCGTTCCGCGAGGAGACGGCCCTCATTTCCATGACCGCCGCGCCGGGCACGTCTTTGGAGGAGACGAACAACATCGCCGACGTGATCGAACAACAGTTGCTCACAATCCCCGAGGTAAAAAAGGTCGGGCGACGTCTCGGGCGCGCCGAGCGCGGCGACCACGTTGTGCCGGTGAGCACCGCTGAGTTTGATGTGGACTTCCGCGAAGATGCGAAAGCGCATGGCACAGTCAAAGGCCGGACGCGCGCCGAAATTCTCGCCGATGTGCGTAAGAAAGTGCAGAGCGTGCCGGGAACGTTCAGCGTGGTGATGGGGCCGCTTGCCGACCGCATCGGCCACATGCTCAGCGGCGTGAGCGCGCCCGTGGCGCTCAAGGTTTTCGGACCCGACCTAGATAAACTACGCCAGCTCGGCGTCGAAATTCAGGCCGTCGCGAAGACAATCCCCGGCTTCGAGGACGTGAAGCTCGACCAGCAGTCGGTCATTCCGCAACTCCGCATCGAGGCCGATCGCGAACGATGCGCTGCCTACGGCATCACGCCCGGTAAGCTGAACGAAATGCTCTCCACGCTGCTCGGCGGCGAAAACGTTGCCGCACTCCGCGAAGGCCAGCGCGAGATCGATCTCGCCATTCGTCTCCCGCTCGAATGGCGCGAGACGCCGGACAAACTCGCCGAGTTGCCCATCGAAGTCTCCGACGGCAACGGCGGCATCCAGCGCATCCCGCTCCGTCTCATCGCCGACGTGCGCGAAGCGAAAGGCCCCAATGTGATTTTCCGCGAAAACGCCCAGCGCCGCTTTGCCCTCGCCATAAAACCCACCGTGCGCGACGTGAGTACGCTCGTCGGCGAACTCCAAAAACGCGTCTCGGAAAAAGTAAAAATGCCCGAGGGCTACTTCGTCAGCTACGAGGGCGAATTTCTTGCCCAGCGCGAAGCCTCGCAGCGCATCGCCGTCCTCAGCGCGGTAGTCTTTTTCATCATCGCATTCCTGCTTTACGGCTATTTTCGCACCCCCTTCTTCGCGCTTCAAGTGCTCTTCGATATTCCGCTCGCACTCGTTGGTGGGCTCGTCTTTACCTACTTGAAATTGAATAACATTTCGATAGCCACACTCGTCGGCTTCATCGCCGTTGCAGGCGTAGCGGCGCGCAACAGCATCATGCTCATCTCTCACTACCTGCACCTCATGCAGCACGAAGGCGAGGAATTCACCAAGGCGATGGTGATTCGCGGAACGAAAGAGCGACTTGTGCCGGTGCTCATGACTGCGCTCGCGGCGGGCATCGGATTGATCCCTCTCGTCCTCGCCGCGGACCAGCCGGGCAAAGAAATCCTGCATCCCGTCGCCGTCGTCATCGTCGGCGGCCTCATCACCAGCACCCTGCTCGGACTCGGCGTCACCCCGACGGTCTTTTACACATTTGGACGACGCGCTGCGCAGAAAGCCATCGAGAATGAAGCTCCCGCATCCCATTAAATCTTTCCCTGGAACACCAAACGAAAACACAGAACATACACACATGAAAACACACATCCTCGCGCTGCTCAGCAGCCTAGCAATCACCGTCAGCGCACTCGCGCACGGCGAAGTCGAACTCGGCCCCAACGGGGGCCGCATCCTGGAGTTCAGCAAAGACGAAACCATGAATGGCGAAGTCACCGTGAAGGACGGGAAGTTCGTCATCGCTCTGCTCGACAAAGCTAAAAAGCCAGTCGTCCTCGCCGACCAGACGCTCACCGCCAGCGGCGGGCCGAGCGGCAAGGCGGCAAAGCTTGAAGTCACCAAGGACGGCGGCAAATTCTTCGTCCCCGTGGTGAGAGACGGCGAATGGCTCATCGTCCAGTTCAAGGCCGACACGAAAGCCAAAGCCGTCACCGCGCGGCTGCACTATGACCTGACCAACTGCGGCGCGTGCAATGCGCCGGAGTGGATTTGCAAATGCGCCGCGAATAAGGCGAAGAAGTAATCCTACCCACCAAACGGGGCGGCGGCTTGCTGCGGAGCAAACCGCCGCCCCATTCCCTTCGTGAAAACTATAATGGACGCAAAAGACAAATGCCTTGACCGCTTTCAGACGCGGGTGCGAGAACCCGCACTCGTGAAATTCGTCCATCAACTCATCGCAGCTCTTACGCTGCTCGCTTGGCTCGGCGCTGGCGTGCATGTGGCGCTGGAGCATGGTGGGGAAGGGTTCGGGCTTTACTCGGATGAATCGGCGCATGGCGAACCTCATCACGATGATGATGGCGACAGCGACCACCATCACCATGACCTCGGCGCGGTGACTTCCGAAGTGGCTGCGAAGTCGGCGGAGAAGCAGATTCTTGCTCCGCAATGGGTGCCGCTCCTCGGTCAGTTCGTCGCGCACCTTGCTTCGATGCTTCACGGCACGGCGCAGGAGCGGACGCTGATTGCCGATTCTCCGCCGGATGAGCGCGCTTCCGGCTGGCTGCTCGTTTGCCAGACGGCGCTGCAAGTACGCGGGCCTTCGCTCGTAGTCTAAAGGTCAGTCCCGTTCGGGTCTGGCTTCCTCGCTCTTCCATGTGGCGCACGCTCGTGCCTGCGTGGGCTCTTGTCGTTTTTCCACGTCTCCTTCCTGAACCAAACAACTCAATTTCCATGAAACTCAATTATCCAAATCCACTCCGTTCCTGTGCGTGCAGCATTGCCGCGCTCATCTTCCTCGCCGCCGATGTGCGTGCGGCGGAACCCATATCACTCGACGCGCTCGTCTCGCAGACGGTCGCGAAGAATCCTGAACTCAAATTTTACGAAGCGGAAATCGCCGCTGCGAAAGGCGAACGCATCACCGCT
>JAYSTZ010000708.1:0-16593 GCA_043719365.1 Verrucomicrobiaceae bacterium
CCTCGCTCGGAAATGCCGGGGCTAACAGCGTGAATCGCGGCTCCATCGCTTTGGGGGCGAAGACGCTGACGCTCAATGGTGATTTGTCCACGCTGAATACGGGAACAGGCAACGCGATTAACTCCATCACAGGCACGCCGGGGACCGGAATCATCAATTTCGGCTCCACAGCCCGAAATATCTCGGTCGCGGACAGCACTGCAATCGACGATCTGCAAGTCATTGGCACAACGCTCGCCAACACCGGTGGCCTCACCAAGACCGGAGCGGGAACTCTTGCGCTCAGTGGTGTGACTCTTAACGGAGCATTTACGGTTGGTGCTGGGACAGTCCGCACGGGCCTCACCAGCCAGGTCGGTTCGTTCACTGCGGGGAATATCACATTCAATGGCGGAACCACGCTCGCGATGAGGGTAGGCACCGGTGCTGATTCCATCAATGCCGTGAATTTCGTAAACGGAGGGACCACCAATCTCGTCCTGACCCAATTCGGAGGAGCGCTTGCCAACGGGAATTACAACCTCATCAACTACACGGGCACTACGCCGGGCACCGGCGGATTTACTCTCACACCCATCGGCCACGCGACTGCAAGCCTCATCGATACAGGCACTGCAATCGCGCTCAGCGTGAGCGGAAATGACCAGGTGATCTGGGATGGGACGAGCAACTCCAATTGGGCGACGGGAGTCACCGGGAACTGGAAACTCGGCTCCAACTCGAATCAGACGGACTACATTGAAGGCGACGATGTCATCTTCCAAGACGGGCCGACTTCCTCGACTGCGAGCATCGCCGCGAACGTCACGCCATCGAATGTCACCTTCACAAACACAACCTCCACGGCAATCACGATTTCCGGAGCGGCTGGAATTGCCGGGGCGACAGGAATTACGAAGTCCGGCAACGGCACCGTCACGCTCTCAAATCCGAATCAGTACGGTGGGACGACAGCCGTGCAAGCGGGAACGCTCGTTCTGGATCATACGACGGCAACGCCGCTTTCAACTCTCTCCCAAATAAACGTCTCCGCAGGCGCTACCACCCGATTCTCGCACGCTGGGGGCACTTTCGCCCTTTCAAACCCAATCAGCGGCGCGGGTACCGTCGTAATCGACCCGAGCACAACAACCGTCGGCAATCGTGATATCGCGACCGTCAACTGGAACACGACGGGCTTCACCGGAACCCTTCGCCTTGCTCCTACGACAGGAACGATGCGTATTACGGTGGATAATCCGACCGATCTCGGCGCTGCAACAGTCGAGGTCGCTTCCGGCGGGCAGATTTTCGTGAATACTGCGAACTTGACGTTTGCAAACAACATCTCGATTGCCGGGTCTGGCTATAATGAGGCGACTGGCTTCCTCGGTGCCATTCGCGCCAGTAATCCGACAACGTTTACGGGAGCGATCACGCTTACGGCTCCGGCCAAAATCGGCGCATTTGGCGGCACGATGATCGCCGCTGGCACGCTTGGTGGGAATATTCTCACGTTTGGCGGCAGTCTCACGAGCACCTCGGGTGAATCGTTAGCGATTACCGGGAATGCCAGTGGGTTGACGGGCCTTGTGGTCAACGATGGCCTTGCGACCGCAGGTGCGACGACCGTCGCCGTGAACGTCGGTAACAGCACGAATTCCGGAACTATCGGCGCGGTGCCGGTATCGTTGCTGGCAGATGGCTTCAAAAACTCCGTCATTCGCTTCACTCGCACAGACGGCTACACGCTCGGGGCAAATATCACTTCGACTTCCGCAGCCGCAAATCACATCCGCACATTTGTGGATGGCGACGCTCAAGGAACTGGCTTTAGCGACGGTGGCTTTGCAATCAATCTCGGTGGTTCAACATCCACGACAGGTGGTCAATTCCGCGTTGGAACGAACGTCGCGAACGCTATTTCGAATATTACCGGCGCGCTGACGGCTGGCCAAATTCGTGTCGGAGCTGGAGCATTCGCCGTGGCGACCATGAACATCAACTCGGGTGCGGTGGTCAATGCTGGCAACGTCCATGTAGGGCTCAATGCGACTGCTACGAATTCCGTGCTCAATATCAACGCCGGAGCCACAGTAAATGCGTCCTATTTGACATTGAGCGAGCTCGCAAGTTCAAACGGTATCCTGAATCAAAACGGCGGCACGGTCAGCGTCGATAGTCAGGTCCGTGTCGGACATTTCGGCACCGAGACATCCACCTACAACATGGCGGGCGGCTCGCTCACCCTCACGGGCGCTTCGCCGACATTGACGCCATCGACAGCAGGTGCGGGCGCGGCGAGCGTTACTGGCGATAACAACATCAACGCACTCGTCACCCCGACACTGGTCGGCGGCGGTATCTACGTCGGCATCGATGGACAAGGTATCTTCAACCACACAGGTGGCACGGTGACGACGAACTGGCTCGTGCTCGACAACCGTGGCGCAAGCGGTGCGGGAACGAACATGTCGGACGGTATCGACCGGTATAACATCAGCGGCTCATCTATCCTCAATCTCCGCAGCACATGGGGAATGCGCAGCGGTAATATCACCGGAAATGAAGGCTCTTACGCAGTCAGCTTCGGCGGTGGCACCATCCGAGTGGATAACACCGGAACAGGCACCGGCACCGGGGCAAACATCAATATCCCACTTGATGTGACCGTGGATACCGTCGCGGCGACGACGACCAATCTCGACACAAACGGCGCAGGCAACGGCTTCACGCTATCCCGAGACATCCGGGGCACGGGCACGCTGGCGCTCGCTGGCGGCGGCGCAGTGAATCTGACCACGGCAGGCACGCAAATTATCGCAGCGGGCCTTTCGGGCGCGAACCCACTGACGAAGCTCGGAGCAGGAACCACGACCTTGACGGGTGTAAACACAGGCTTCACTGGCCCTGTAACCGTAAGTGCCGGGCGACTGAACCTCAACACCGCGACTGGCACGCTGGCTTCGCTGACACTCGCGGACGGCACGACCTTCTCGGGCGAACCCACCGCAACGACTGTCAGCTTGGGAACAGCAGCGGGAACGACTCTGTTGTTCAACCCGACAACGTTGACAAAACTTACGACAACGACGCTCAACAACACATCCAATACTGTGCTCGACTTCTCGGCGCCGATTCCCGGTGACGGAACATATACCGCGATCAGCTACGGAAGCAAAACGGGAGCGGGAACCTTCGCCCTCAACGGCGCGGCGAACTACCGCAGCGCTAGTGTTGTAGATACAGGCAGCTCGGTCGATGTGACCATCGCGAATACAAAAGCCTTGGTGTGGCTTGCTGCGGGCGGCACCACATGGGACGTGAATACGACGACCAACTGGGGCGATTCCGGGAATGCGAATGCGCCGGACAAATTCTTCAGCGCTGATGTGGTGACATTTGACGACACGGCAGTCAGTGGCACCGCGGTGACAGTCACCGCTGGCGTCGCACCAGCTCTCGTACAAGTGAACGGCTTAACGAATAACTATACGCTCACTTCGACCGGCGCGGGTATCGCCGCTGGCGAGATCGTCAAAGACGGCTCGACGACACTGACGCTGGCCGGCCCGAACACCTATCCCGGCAAGACGACCGTCCAGGGCGGTACCGTGAGCATCTCGAACCCGAACAGCCTCGGAAATGGATTGCCGGGCAACTCCATCGTCCTGAGTAATGGCGGTAAACTGACCTACACAGGGGCTACGGCAGATCTCGGCATCAGCCGCAGAATTGCAGTCGGAACGGGTGGAGGTGCAGTCGCATTTAGCAGCGCGACTGCCGGGACGCTGACTGTTTCAGGAAACCTTTCAGGCAATGGGTCGCTTGCTCTCAGCAGCACGCTCGCTGGTGGCGGAACATTCGCTCTGACCGGCTCCAATTCCGGTTACACTGGAGCCATCACAGTCGATTCGCTTTCAACGGGCCTCACAACCCTCAGTATCCCAAGTGCGGCTGCCGTGCCAAATGCATCCTCCATCACTGTCAACTACCCAGCCAGCGGTGCAACGGGCAACGCTTCGACTCTCTCACTGGGAGGCGGCGTTTCGATTCCGGCGGCTACCACAGTAAAACTCAACTCCTTTCTCAACGGGGCGCTGAGCTTGCGCACACAGGTAGTGAGTGTCGGCAGCGCGTCAATTGATGGACCTCTCACTGTGGAAGGTACGGCGATTATCCAGCTCTCTCCTCCGGCAGGGTCGGTGCTGACCCTGAATGGGCCTGTCTCGTCCGGCATGACCGGCTTTAATGGGCCGAGTTCTGTATTCTTTTTGCGGGGCACGGGTAGCGGTATGGTCAATGGCACAATCACGATTCCCGGTGGAAATGTCTCCAAAACGGACGCCGGGACGTGGACGATTAATTCCACCGGAAATGATTGGTTGAACACCGGTGTTAACGTGGGCACGATGAGGCTTGGAGCGGCGGGAGTGTTGCCAACAAGCTCGAACCTC
The DNA here is from genome assembly GCA_043719365.1 of Verrucomicrobiaceae bacterium. Taxonomy (GTDB): domain Bacteria; phylum Verrucomicrobiota; class Verrucomicrobiia; order Chthoniobacterales; family Chthoniobacteraceae; genus SXWH01. The sequence goes on from JAYSTZ010000708.1 coordinate 4,437, forward strand.
ACGCTCGGTCAAAACGATGTGAACACAGCTGCGCTCGACCTAAATGGATTCAATCAGACGGTAGCGAGTCTGACTTCCAATCCGACCACCGTCGGCGCGAATACGACCGGCAAATCCATCACCAGTGCGACTGCCGCTACTTTGACGGTGAACCAAACCACAACGACCACTTATGCCAGCTTGTTCGCGGGAGCGACGGCATTGGTAAAAGATGGGGTTGGTACCCTGACTCTCTCGGGAGCGAGCACCAACACCGGCAATATCGCGGTCAACGGCGGAACGCTCGTCGCGACGGCTCTCGGCGCAGGGAACGGTGCAAACGGCAGCCTTGGTGCAGCAAACGTCGCTGGCAAGACAGTCACCGTCGGCTCCACTGGAATACTCAGCCTCACAAGCAACAACATCTTTGGCAACGGCGTCGGCAACGCAAACCTGCCAGCCGTGACGATCAATGCCGGTGTTCTCACCAGCACCCGCTACAATGTCCTTGGCGCGCTCACGCTCAATGGCGGCACGCTCACTCAATCCTCAACAGATGGCCCCGGCGGATACGAAGGCTTCCAGTTCCGCGGCAATGTCGCCGTCGGTGGTAGTGCGCAATCCGTGATCTCGACTGGAAATGGGAAGGCGGACCACCTCGGAGCAAACACCGTGTTCACGGTCGCCGACGCGACAACCGGAGTGGACCTGCTCGTTTCCGCTCCATTGAGAGATCAGTCGGCGGACTTTACCGGCACTGGTGGACTGACCAAGAGTGGCCCTGGAACGATGGAGTTGAGCGCCACCAACACTTACACGGGCGCGACGCTCATCACCGGCGGTGTCCTCCGTGTCTCGGGCAGCATCAGCGGCAGCGCGGTGACTGTGAACGGCGCGACTGCGGTCCTCGGCGGCACCGGCACCACAGGCGCAGTCACCTTGACAAATGGCGGCAGCACCAACCCCGGTGCGAGCCCCGGCATCCTCAACACTGGCTCATTCACTATGACCAGCGGCACCTCGCTCAACATTGAGGCCGATACAACCGCCCTCGGCACCGGCTACGACCAACTCAACGTCACCGGCACTGTGGCGCTCGGTGGTGGCAACCTAAATGTCGGCGGGTTATTTGATACCGTGGGCGTGCAGACCAACGACCTTTTCACCATCATCCTCAATGACGGAGCGGACTCAATCTTGGGAACCTTCGCGGGACTTCCCGAAGGCGGCACGATTTACACCCCCGGCATCAACCAAGCCTACACCATCAGCTACGTAGGCGGCACCGGGAACGACGTTGTCCTCACTGCGGTGCCGGAACCCGGCAGCGCTGTGATGCTTCTCGGTGGAGTCGGGATGCTCCTCGGCCTGCAACGCCGCCGTCGCAACGCATAATCCTTGAGGGTAACGGCAAATCATTTCCGGCCTCCGGCGCACTGCGTCGGAGGCCGGTTTGTTTTTTGGAATCGGTGACGTGCGGTTGTGTGAAAGATTGCAGCGTATGGCCGTCTTCCGCTGTAGGATGCAGAGCAGAATGAAAATAACTTTTGATAACACCTACGCCCGATTGCCGGAGCGATTCTTCGCCAGGCAATCTCCGGCGGCGGTTCCGGGGGCTTCGCTCATCCGTCTAAACGACGGGCTGGCCGCGCAACTCGGGCTCGACGTAGAGTGGCTGCGAACACTCGAAGGGCTCGGGATGCTTTCGGGCAACCGGGTCCCGGATGGGGCCGAGCCGATTGCGCAAGCATACGCCGGGAATCAATTCGGTGGGTGGGTGCCGCAACTCGGCGACGGTCGCGCCATCCTTCTCGGCGAGGTCACCGATGCGACCGGCACGCGTCGCGACATTCAGTTGAAAGGCTCGGGCCGCACTCCATTTTCGCGCGGTGGTGATGGCAAAGCGGCGCTCGGTCCGGTGCTGCGTGAATACCTGGTCAGCGAAGCGATGTTCGCGCTCGGAGTGCCCGCGACACGCGCGCTGGCGGCGGTGAGTACGGGGGTAACGGTGCAGCGCGACACGTTGCTGCCCGGTGCGGTTTTCACGCGCATCGCAGCCAGTCACATTCGCGTGGGGACTTTTCAGTTTTTTGCGGCCCGCAACGATGTCGATGGGCTGCGTCTGCTCGCAGACCACGCAATCGCGCGCCATTATCCCGATGCGGCAACCGCCAGAAATCCGTACCTCGTGTTCCTCAAGTCCGTCATTGCAGCGCAGGCCAATCTCGTCGCGCGTTGGATGCAGCTAGGCTTTATCCACGGCGTCATGAACACCGACAATGTCGCCATCTCGGGTGAGACCATCGACTTCGGACCATGCGCGTTCATGGATGCCTTCCACCCGCAGTGCGTATTCAGCGCCATCGACCGGAACGGGCGTTATGCGTGGGCGAATCAGCCCGCGATTTGCGAGTGGAACCTCACCCGTTTCGCCGAGACGCTGCTCCCACTGCTCGATGATTCCATGGAAGCCGCCACGGAGCTCGGCGAGGCGGCGCTCGATGAATTTGGCGCGCTCTTTCAGCAGCGCTACCTCGCGGGCTTCCGCGCGAAGCTCGGCCTGCCGGACCTTGCCGACGGCGGAGCCGCGTTCATCAAAGAGACACTCGGCTTGCTCGCTCAGCAGCACGTGGACTTCACGCTTTTCTTCCGCCAACTCACACGGGTCGCGGCGGGAGAAAACCCAGACGCACTGACAGCTCTCTTCGCCAGCCGCGAGAGCTGCGAAGCTTGGCTCGCCACATGGCGCGTCATTACAAAACCAGCGGAGCAACTCGTTGAAATGCGCGCTTCAAACCCCGTGATTATTCCTCGCAATCACCGGGTCGAAGAAGCCATCCAGCACGCGTATCAAGGGGACTTCGCACCATTCCATCGCCTGGCCGATGCGCTTTGCGAGCCGTTCACCGAGCGCGAGGAAACCAGCGACCTCGAACGTGCGCCGAAGCCGAACGAAGTAGTCCGGCAGACCTTTTGCGGCACGTAGCGCGAACGCCGTTGCTGACAGGACGCGCCGCATTTTGCAGAATCTATCCGCCATGATCCGAAAGCTCACCCTTCTCACCGTTCTTGTCCTGTCGATAAGCGCAGCGCGCGCCGCCACCGTCTCCACGTTTGCCGGCACCGGCCTGAAAGGTTTTTCCGGCGATGGAGGGCCGGCGGACAAAGCGGAGCTCAACAACGTCTTCGCCATAAATCGCGGACCGGATGGAGCGCTCTACATTTGCGACGTGGACAATCACCGCATCCGCCGGGTGGGCGCCGATGGTGTAATCTCGACGTATGCCGGCAGCGGCCAGCGCGGCTACAGCGGCGACGGCGGCCCGGCTACGCAGGCCGCGCTGAATGAGCCCTACGAGCTCGCGTGGGACAAGGCGGGCAATCTGTTTTTCGTTGAGCGGCTCAACCACCTCGTGCGGCGCGTGGATGCAAAGACGGGCGTGATTTCCACCGTAGCGGGGAACGGGAATGCCGGCTTTTCGGGCGATGGAGGGCCCGCCGCTGCGGCGCAGTTCAACCAGCCTCACAGTCTCGCATTCGATCCCGCCGGGGATCTTCTCGTGTGCGACATCATCAACCACCGCATCCGCAAGATCATGATGCAAACCGGGACGATCCAAACATGGTGTGGCACTGGCGAAAAGACCACCGCTCCCGACGGTTCGCCGATTACCGGCTCCGCCCTGAACGGTCCGCGTGCGCTTGCATTTGCGCCGGATGGCAAATGTTACCTCGCCCTGCGCGAAGGTAATGCGGTGCTCCTGCTCGACCCGAAGGCGAACACGCTCAACCGTGTCGCGGGAACGGGAAAATCGGGCTTCGCCGGAAACGGCGGTCCCGCGCTTGAGGCGAAGCTCGCCAGTCCGAAATGCGTCGCGCTTGATGCCTCGGGAAACGTCTATCTTGCTGACACCGAGTCGCATTCCATCCGCTATATCGACGTGAAAAAAGGCACCGTCGAGGTCCTTGTTGGGAACGGCACCAAAGGCGACGGTCCCGATGGCGGCGATCCGCGCAATTGCCAGCTCGCCCGCCCGCACGGAGTTTTCGTGGATCGCGATGGTGCCATCTTTATCGGCGACAGCGAGAATCACCGCGTGCGCGTCTGGTGGAAATAAGGAGCCCCGCCAACGGTGTATGATTCGGCTGCGTGTACACTGCGGGTTTTTCCTCGCTGTGTGGCGTGGTAGTGTCTAAGCAAGCGACCGGCGAGACAGCCGAAGTTCGATGCCTGACTGGGCCAATAAATTTTTAGACTTCCTCTCCCAGTTCACCGGTGGTCGTGGCGGTGCGGCGGATAACATCGTCGCCTTCACAATTGCCGGGTTTTTCTGGGCGGTATTACTGTCGATATCGATCACGCAGCAGCGGAAGGTGCCGCAGCCTCGGGAGGCATTATTGCGCTGGGGTTTTGCTGTCGCGTTCGGGCGCGAACTGCTGATGATTGGAGTCCGAATTTGCGGGACACTGGAGCTGATTGATCGGAGGACTTTGCACATGGTTTTCCCTCCACTGGAGCACGCGCTGAGCAGCATTTCGTTGGTGATTGTCGCGGCGGGCTTCATGCGGTTTCTTGTTCCGGAGAGCCGGATGGCCGGCCGTTATTGGCGTGTCGGCGTGTCTCTCAATGTGCTGCTGTATCTCGCTACGTTTTGGTGGTGGGGCAGTTACATTTCTCGGAATCCCTCGTCGAGTTTTGGGAAAGTCTGGTGCGATGTATTGTTTCACATCAACGCCTCCACACTGGATGCCGTCGCCGCAATCTGGCTCGCCCGCAATTCGCGCGGACTGATCCGAAATGTAATCTGCACCGCGCTCGTGCTTCTTTTCATCCGGGACTTTTTGAAGCTTCCCGACATCGCGCTGGATGAGGTTTACGCGAAGGTTTTTCACCCTCTCTCCCATGCCCTGTACCTCATCGCGATCCCGATGTTCGGCTTTGTGTATGTGCAGGAACTCGTCTCGCGACGCGCGGAGGCGGAGTTAAAAGCCGCGGACCTTGCTGTGAATCTTGAGAAACGGGTGGCGGAGCGCACGAAGGAGCTCGAGAATGCCAACGCATGGAGAACGCGTGCGGAAGCCGTCGAGCAGGAACGGACACGACAGGCGCTCAAGATGCAGCACATCCTTTTCGATCTGGCGAAGGCTGATAAGTCGGACCTGAATGTTGCGTTCCGAAGTCTCCTGCGGGCGGTGAGTGGCACGCTCAAAGTCGGACGTGTGAGTTTCTGGACCGCGTCTCCGGCCATCGATTCCATCACCTGCCGATTCCTCTACAGGGACGCGACAGCTTCGTTTGAGTCCCAGCGACTGATTCTCCAGGCTGACGCGTATCCAGCTTATTTTCGGGCGCTCCAGAAGTTGACCCAGATCGTTGCTGATGACGCCAGGACGCATGAGGACACGCGGGAGTTTTCGAAGAGTTATCTCATACCCCTCGGGATTACTTCGATGATGGATATCCCCGTTTGGTTGAAGGGCAATCTGGCCGGGATTCTCTGCTGCGAGCATGTGGGTCGCGTGCGAAAGTGGACACAGCCCGAGCTGGATTTCGCGACGGCGGTGTCGGACATGCTGTCACTCGCTCTGGAGAGCGCAGACCGCAAACGTGCGGAGGACGCTCTGGCTCTTCAGCAACGTCGGCAGGCGGCAATCGTGGAGCTCGAAGCTGCGATCAACCGGGAGGACGAATTGCAGGGCGTGCTCGACCGAATCGCGACGACGGTCACCGGGCTGCTGCCTGCCACTGCAGCCAGCGTGCTGCTGTGGGATGCGGCCAGCGAGACGTTCACCCTCAGCTCCAGCACGGTTCCGGGCCAGCCGACGCAGGCCGGAGCCCAAAGGGTGCGGCGCACGGGCGGCGCGTCGCGAGCAATCGTCGATACCCAGACTCCGGTGATCACTCCCGACATCTCGAAAGACCCGTTTGGCGCAAACTCGTTGCTCGATCAATTTGGCATGCACGCTTACGTGGGAGTGCCGCTGCTGGCGGACGGCAAGGCGCACGGCGTGCTCTACGCGATCGACCGTGAAGTGCGTAATTATTCCCCCCTGGAGGTGGCATTTCTTACGGCCACCGCGTCGTGCGCGGCAACTGCGTTAATGAAATTCCGGCTTTTTGAATCGCTGAAAGAGACCAATGTGCGACTGGCTGCCGAGGTGGCTGAGCGGCGGCGGGCCGAGGAGAGAATCACCGCCTCGCTCCGCGAAAAAGAGTCGCTGCTCCAAGAGGTTCACCACCGGGTGAAGAACAATCTGCAGATTGTTTCCAGCCTGTTGAATCTTCAGTCCCGCGATCAGGCCGATCCGGCGATCCGGACGGCTTTTGCTGAGAGCCAGCAGCGCATACGGTCGATGACACTGATCCACGAGATGCTTTACCAGGCCGAAGACCTTGCGGAAATCGACTTCGGTGCCTACCTCCGAACGCTCGTCCCGGCGCTCATTCGCAGCTATGCCACGGAAGGCGGTCGCGTTTCCTTCGACATCGCGGCTGACACCACTCATGTGCGAACAGAGACTGCCGTCCCTCTAGGGCTCATCGTCAATGAGCTCATCACCAACAGCCTTAAACACGCATTTCCTGATCGGCGCGCAGGCCGGATATTGATTGAGTTCCGCCATGTGGGAGGGGCGACTTTCTCTTTGACGGTGAGGGATGACGGAGTGGGGCTTCCGGAGAATTTCGCCATAGAAAAAATGTCCACGCTCGGACTCCGTCTCGTGGGCATGATGGCAGGTCAGTTGTCCGCTAAGCTCGAAGCACAATCCCCGGCAGGCGCGAGTTTTACGCTGACTTTTGACATCCTGGATGCCCATTCTGCGCCCGCCATTCACGAATCATGATCAAAGCCCGCATCCTTATTGTTGAAGACGAGGCCATCCTCGCCGCCGACCTCGAACAGGTCCTTCAGAGCATGGGCCATACTGTTGTGGGAATTTCGGCGTCCGGTGCTGTGGCGATGCGCACTGCACGGGATACCAATCCGGAATTGATCCTTATGGATATCAATCTTCAGGGTCCGCTGGACGGCATTGCAACCGCCCGGATTCTGAAAGAGATTGGCTCAGATGTACCGGTGGTTTTTCTGACCGCCTACGCGGACCGGGAGACGGTGATTCGCGCCCGCGAGACAGAGCCGTTCGGCTATCTGCTCAAGCCGTTTGACGAGCAGTTGCTTCGAGTCACCATTGATATCGCGCTCTACAAACATCGAATGGAAAAGGAGAGGGAGCACTTGAAGCGCGAACTCGCAGAGGCTCAGGTCGAGGTGAAGACCCTCTCCGGTCTCCTGCCGATTTGCGCCCACTGCAAAAAGATCCGGAATGATTTGGGATACTGGGAGCAGATTGACTCGTATATCTCAAGGCACTCCGAGGCGCAGTTCAGTCATGGAATCTGCTCGGGATGTTTCGAGAAACATCATCCGGAAGTTCATGAGCACTTAATCGGCAAAGTCGCCGGGCAGGGCGAGGGAATCTAGCTCGCGAAGACAGCTACGCGTGCCGCTTGCTATCCCTGCGGGGACGATGCAGCCTGCTCCGATGCAGCCCTCGGGGACCTCGCACATTTCTACGCCGAAGCTTTTTCGCCTCTTCCTTTGGATGCACTGGCGGGCGTTTCGTGCGCGTTTGACGAAGTCGAACAAAGAGTCCCCGCTGCTCGCGTGGATCCTCGCCGCGTTCATCCTCGGATATTTGATGTTCGGTTTTTTCCTCTTTAAAGGAGGGCTCGATTATCTTTACCGGTTCCCTGTCGTAGGCAGCCTGCTGGCGGAGAGGATTCTGTTTCTGATCTTCGGGTTCTTCTTCGTGATGCTCACGGTGTCGAACCTCATCATCGGCTACTCCACGCTCTTTAAAAACCCGGAGGCGCAATGGTTCCTGTCGCTCCCGGTGCGGCATCGCGATGTGTACCGGTGGAAGTTCGTCGAGGCGCTGGCCGTGTCGTCGTGGGCGCTCGTCTTCCTCAGTGCGCCGATGCTCACGGCGTTTGGCGTGGTGCACGATGTGCCGTGGTATTTCTACATCCAGATCGCGCTCGGCTACATTCCGTTCGTCATCATCCCGGCGGTCGCGGGATCGTGGATCATCCTCTTGCTCGTGCGGGTGCTTTCGCGAGCCTGGGTAAAGAACACAATTATCGTTCTCGCTGTGCTCCTGATGGTTTCGATCATCGTCGGCATCAAGCCGGTGACGGAGGACGACGCAGCCGGTGTGCAGGAGGCCCTTCTTTTTCCCAAGCTGATGAAGGGCACACGGCTGGCCACGAACAGCTTCCTGCCGAGCACCTGGCTCGCGAAAGCCGTCCACGCATGGAGTGTGGACGGGCTATGGAAGGACGGCCTGTTTTTCTTTCTGCTCCTTTCGAGCTGGGCGCTCATGGGGCTGTTCCTCGCGTTTGACGGTGCCGGCCGGCTCTATTACGGCAGTTGGTCCGCAGCGCTGAGCTCCCGCGCGGCACGCGGCCAGCGGGAGGCGATGGCGAAAAAGCAGCGGACCCGCCGCAGGACGCTGATTGGGTGGGCGCAGGACAAATTGCGTCCGCTTTCTCCGCAGTTGGTGGCGCTCATTTTCAAAGACGTGCGCATCTTCTGGCGGGACCCGGCGCAATGGTCGCAGTTCATGATTTTTTTCGGCCTTCTGTGCATCTATGTGGCGAACCTGCGCAATGTTGCCGTGGAGTTTAAGCAGGCTTACTGGGAGACGATCATTAGCTACCTGAACCTCGCCGCGAGCGCGCTGACGCTGAGCACGCTGACCACGCGTTTCGTGTATCCGATGTTCAGCCTGGAGGGCCGCAGGATCTGGATTCTCGGGCTTTCGCCTGTCGGGCTGAGACAGGTGATTTTGCAGAAGTTTTGGATGAGTTTCATCGTGTCATCCGGAATCACGGTTTCGTTGATGATTGCCTCGTCTGTGATGCTGAAATTCCCCGCATGGAGAGTCGCGTATTTCGCCGGGGCGATCGGGCTCATGAGCGCCGCGCTCAGCGGGCTCAGTGTGGGGCTGGGCGCATTGTTCCCGAATTTTAAGGAGGAGAATCCGTCGAAAATCGTCAGCAGTTTCGGCGGCACGCTCTGTCTGGTCATCAGCTTTTGCTACAACACTTTCTTCGTCGCGATGCTCGCTTTGCCGGAATATTTTCGCGTGTCAAGGCGGTCGTTTTTGCTCCCGGAATGGTTAACGCCGGTTGTTGCGGTGGTCGTCAGCCTAGGACTGGTCTTCGTTCCAATGATTCTTGCGATCCGGCGAGTGAAAACGCTGGAGTTGTAAGGCCTGTTTGATGTAAGGACAAAGCCGCTCCGCTACCATGCCCATCGACCGTCCGCGCGAACAACTACTCGACCTTGCCGAAGGCGAATCAACTTCAACTGAACACCTGGATGAACAAGTCCAGAAAGCTCAGGACGAGCTCGCGTCCCTCCGAAAGCGACAGGACCTGATCGAACGCCAGAAGCGAGACCTCGAAGAGCTGAGCAAGCGCCAGGACCAGTTCAACGCAGGCCGGGCCGACATTGTCGAAAAACTCACCCGCGCGGTCGTCATCCTTGAGCGGGAAAAATACGAGGCCCAGCGCCGCGTGGAGATGCTCGAGTCGATTGATGCGTCATTTAGAGGTCATCTGGAGCTCCTCGACAGCATCGACCCAAAATCGTGGGAAGGACTCGATCTGAACAAGGAACTCACCCGCGCGCTGAGTGCCGTGGATGATGCGCGCACCGAATACAGCAAAAGCAACCCGAAGGTCGCATCCGAGCCTGCGGCCGAGTATCCAGGGTCGCGTCAGGATTCTTCCGGCGGCGAAAGCTCCGACCGGGATTTCAAAGAATGGTTTATGATGGGGCTGGCCTTCACTGCGCCGCTCATCATCGCCATCATATTCGCCGTCATCGTCCTATCCGTCAGAAAGTAGCACCCATGGCCCGCAAGAACGACCGCAACGGAAAAAGCCCCGAGACATCGGCGATTTCTGCGCACCAGAAGCGGCTCGCCGAGGAAGACGCCCGCATCAAAGCCGAGGAAGCCCGTCTCCAACGGATGCTGGAAGCTGCGCCGAAGCAGCGCGAGGCACTTGTCCGCAAGCAGCGCGACGAATTCATCAAGCGCAAAGCCAAAGTCGTCCACCTCGACGGTCCGGTGGATCGCCGGTTTGACGCACTCCCGATTCCCCGCGCCGGGCGCGGGCCGAAGATGCGCAAGGATCGCACGTTCAGCCAGCTCCTCTGCGTCGTCCTGGTCGTCGGGCTATGCCTTTCGCTCTACTATGCGTTTCGCGTGATGGGAGGCCATTAGCCGTGCCAGCTCAAACGATCACGAGCGGCCCGCTTTCCATCACCGCAACGCTCGACGAAAGCGGGCGACTCACCGCAGTGGACCTCCCCGAAAAAGTCCCCGCCGGCCTCGAGCCTGCGCACCTCGCGGAGGTCCTGCGCGAGCTCGGGAAATACGACATCGCCTTTCCAAAAAGCGGGGACTTCATGCGGAAAGTCTGGGAGCGCCTCCGGAAAATCCCGTGGGGCCACGCGCTGACTTACGGCGAGCTTGCTGCCGCACTGGGCAACCCGCGCGGCAGTCGCGCCGTCGGGCAGGCATGTGGTGCAAACGGGCTCCTCCTCATCGTCCCGTGTCATCGCATCGTGGCCGGGACAGGCCTCGGCGGCTTTGCGCTCGGGCTGGAGTGGAAGGCCGCGCTGCTCGCATTGGAGACGGAACGGTTTTAGCCGTCTTGCCTTCCGCGATTTCGCCGCTATTTTCCGCGCCCCATGCTCGACATCGCGCTCATTCGAAAAAATCCAGACGACGTAAAAGCCCGCCTCGCGGCACGCCACGCCGACCTGCCTTTGCAGATCGACGCAGTGCTGCGATGCGACGTCCAGCGTCGCCAGGCGGAGACACAACTCCAGACTCTTCAGGCCGACCGCAACCGCATCAGCAAGGAGATCGGCACGAGAAAAAAAGCGGGCGAAGACACGAGCGCAATCGAGGCGCAGGTGCGCGGATTCGGCGACGACATGAAACGCCTGAACGAAGAGGCTGCGGCCCTTGATGCAGAGCAGCGCGATATCCTTCTCGGCATCCCGAACCTCCCGCACGAAAACTGCCCCGCCGGCACCGCAGCAGAGCACAACCCGGAAGTCCGCGCCTGGGGCGAAAAGCCCGCGTTCACCTTCGCGCCAAAATCGCATGTCGAGCTCGGCGAAAAGCACGGTCTGTTCAGCTTCGAGCGCGGCACAAAAGTGGCCGGCCCCGCCTTTGTTTGCTACATGGGTGCCGGAGCAAAACTCGAGCGCGCCCTCATCAATTTCCTGCTCGATACGCAGACCCGCGAGGGCGGCTACACCGAAGTCGCGCCGCCACTGCTCGTGAACCGCGACTCACTCATCGGCACCACCCAGCTCCCGAAATTTGGCGATCAACTTTACCACTGCGCGGACGACGACCTCTTTCTCGTCCCCACCGCCGAAGTGCCGGTGACGAATCTGCACCGGGAGGAAATCCTCCGCGCCGACCAGCTCCCGATTAAATACGCAGCTTACACACCGTGCTTCCGCCGCGAAGCCGGTGCCGCCGGGCTCGGGACGCGCGGGCTGATTCGGATGCACCAGTTTGACAAGGTTGAGCTCGTGAAAATCTGCCGCCCGGAGGACAGCGCTGCGGAGTTGGAATCGCTCACGGCCGACGCCGAGCGCATCCTGCAACTGCTCGGCCTGCATTACCGCGTCATCGAACTCTGCACGGGCGACATTGGTTTCGGCTCGGCGAAAACCTACGACATCGAAGTCTGGGCCCCCGGTCAGGGCGGCTACCTCGAAGTATCGAGCTGCTCAAACTTCGGCGACTACCAGGCCCGCCGGATGGCCCTCCGCTACAAAGCTGAAGACGGAAAAAACCACCTGTGCCACACGCTCAACGGGAGCGGCACCGCGCTTGCCCGGCTCTACGTTGCGCTCCTGGAAAACTACCAGCAGCCCGACGGCACGGTCCTCATCCCGGAAATCCTACGCCCGTATTTCGGCGCTGAAAAGATCGGTTGAGACTCGTGATTGGGGATTTTGTCGCAAGCGCGCTGGCATCGGCTAGTGGTCTCCCCGCCGTGAAATGATGGTCACCAGTGCTATTGCGGCTGTGATTGGTGAATAGTGAATAGTGATTTGTCGCAAGCGAAAGCTCACGA
>JAYSTZ010000709.1:0-16590 GCA_043719365.1 Verrucomicrobiaceae bacterium
GCCGTTCGTGGAGCCGCCGGCTTCGAGGTTCGCGATTGCGCGGCGGATGTCCGCTTTGTCGCTCGTGGAATCCTGCACGAGTCCGCTGGTGCCTGCATAGACGGCGAGCGCCACACGGTCCTGGTCGCGCATTTGGTCCACGAGCATTTGCAGGCTTTCTTTGACGAGCGGGAGTTTTCCGGGCGAATTCATCGAGCCGGAGACATCGACGAGGAAAACGAGACTTGCTGCAGGGCGATCTTTGCGGGCCATGTCTTTTCCTTTGAGACCCACACGGAGAAGACGGTGGGCGGGCTGCCACGGGCAGGTCGCCACTTCGAGGTTCACGCTGAACGGCGCATCGCCGCTCGGCTGTTCGTAGTCGTAGGTGAAATAGTTCACAAGTTCCTCAATGCGCACCGCTCCATGCGGCGGGCGCTGCTGGTCGCGCAGCATCCGGCGGACGTTGGCGTAGCTGGCCGTATCGACATCGACAGAAAAAGTGGAGAGCGGCTCATCCGTGACGCGCTTGAAGGCGTTATCCTCAATCGCATCGTAAGCCTCGGTATTGCCGCCGACCTCGGCATCGCCAACGGACGAGAGGCTATCCACAGAGGCTTCGGGCTTCGCTTCGCGGCCTCTCATTTGTTTGCTACCAGCAATCAGTCGCGACTCGGGAACAAACGCGCCGGAAGGCTTCGCCTTCGCCATTGCATAGCCGCCCAACGGCGATGGCTTCGGCGCGGCGGGAACGAATCTGCGGTAAGGGCGTTGCCATTCCGCAGTAACTTCCTGCCCTGAGATGTCTAATTTATATCGGGCGCTAGATGAGCGTGTTACTGGAACGCTAGGCGCAGCATCTGGAAGCCCTGCGGTGGGATTCTTCGCTGCCTTTTCTGAATGATAATAGTCACTCGTGATGTCGAGGCCGATGTCCGCTTTCGACGAGATGGATGTCGCTGAAGATGGCTCGATTTTGGCGATGAGTTCGCCTCCGTTGAGGGCAACCTTTCCGTGCATCGCAACCGGTGCCGAACTCGTCAACGTGAACGGCGCAGCAGTCACACTCGAAGTTAATTCCGGTGCAGGTGCCGGGACTTCGTCAACAGCGAGTAACGTCTCGTGCTTCGTTTCAGGTTCCGGGGCAGGCACTGCGACCGTCACGCCGTCCGCAGATTCAGCAGCAGCGCGCTCCGCCTGCGTTCCCGCAGTCGCGACGTAATCCGGCCGCTGCTCCGTCAACGTCTGAAAAATCGCCCACGCTCCAAAGCCAAAGACCACGCAAGCCGCCGCTATGGACGCACCCTGCCATGTCCCCCACCACGATGGACCTTTCACGATTTTTGCCTGCGGTAATTCGCGCATCACCGCCTCGCGATGCTGCGTGGAAAGCGGAAGCGCCTCCTCGTTGCGCAGCGTGGACTCCAGCATTTTCGCCACCGAGCGAACCTCTGTGATTTCAGCTACGGCGCTCGGGTTCTCGCGAAGGAGTTGTTCGACTTCAGCGCGATCAGCCGGGTCGAGTTCATCGAGGGCGTAGGCGGTCAGTTTTGGATCGTCTGTTTTCATAGTGCAGTGCGGATACGGAACGGGACGGAGTCGAGCGGAGCCTCGTGCAAAAGCTCGCGCAGTTTTTTCAGACCAACGTGCAGCAGGAAGCCCACATTCGTCGCCGACAGTCCCGTGACGTCGGCGATTTCCTTGTAAGAAAGATCGTTCTGGAATTTGAGGCGGATGACCTCGCGCTGATTCGGCGTGAGCGCGTCCAGCAATCGTAAGAGCCATTCCGCACTCTCGCGGTTCGCCAGTTCCTCGTCGGGGGAAGCGCTCTCGCTACGGCGGTCGTCCGGGAGCGGCATCGGGATAATGCGGCTGTGCTTTCGCAAATGGTCCAGCGCACCGTTGCGCGTGACCGTGAAGAGCCACGACTCCACATGCCGCGCATCCTCGCTTTCATCGCCGACCACTCCCGCCGAAGGTTGCCCGGCGGCACCGCGCACGTATTTGATGAATGTATCCTGAACCACATCCCTCGCTGCATCGAGCTCGCCCACGATACTCTGCGCATACCGCACGAGCGGACGCTCGTAGCGGTTCATCAGGGAGACAATTTCGAGCGCAGGTAGTGGCGTCATGGTTCTATACGGCATACGTGTGGTGCGGGGGAACCATTAGGAAAGACGGAAGAATTTCTCTCTGCGGTGGCAATTTGTCCTTATCGCGACAGTATCGAGTGATTCTACATCTACTGTGCCTCGCTTCATTCTCTTCGCATCCATCGCCCTTCTATCCGTCGCCAGTGCCGCCGAGCCTCGCAGCGTCTCGGGTATCTACCCTCATCTCGCGATGTTTAATAACGAAGGCGAATGCGGCACTGGCGCGGTCGTTCCGTGGGCCGGACGCCTGTGGGTGGTGACTTATGCGCCGCATAGCCCGAGAGGTTCGTCGGACAAGCTTTACGAAATTTCCGAAGGGCTTGAGCAGACCATCCGACCCGAAAGCATCGGCGGCACGCCCGCAAACCGGATGATCCACCGTGAGTCGGACCAGCTTTTCATCGGCCCTTACGCCATCGATTCATCGCGCGGCGTGCGTGCGATTCCGTATGCAAAGATGTTTGGCCGCCCGACCGGCAACGCACGACATCTCACCGATCCTGCGGGTAAAATCTACTACGCCACAATGGAGGAAGGGCTCTACGAGGTCGATGTGAAGACGCTTGCCGTCACCGAGCTCTGGGCCGACGAGGACAAAAAAGAAGGCCGCCACTCCGCGCTGCCCGGATACCACGGCAAAGGGCTCTACAGCGGACAGGGCCGCATCGTTTACGCGAACAACGGCGACCACGCACCTGCGGCAATGACGGACCCAAGCGTGCCGAGCGGCGTGCTCGCGGAATGGAATGGCAAGGCCGAACAGTGGGCTGTCGTCCGTAGAAACCAGTTCACCGAAGTCACCGGACCCGGCGGCATTTACGGCGCAACTAATCCTGCGAATGACCCAATTTGGAGCATTGGCTGGGACCACCGCTCGCTCATTCTGCAAGTGCACGATGGTGGAAAATGGAGCACCTTCCGCCTGCCCAAAGCCAGCCACAGCTACGACGGCGCGCACGGCTGGAACACCGAATGGCCGCGCATCCGCGACGTAGGCAACGGCGATTTTGTCATGACGATGCACGGCATGTTCTGGAAGTTTGCAGGCGATTTTTCCGCCGCAAACGCCCATGCACCCACGCCGATGTCGAGCTACCTGAAAGTCATCGGAGACTTTTGCGAGTGGAACGGCCGCGTCGTCCTCGGCTGCGACGACACCGCGAAAAGCGAATTCCTCAACAAGCGGAAGGCGAAGGGCGAAATCACTGCGCCACAGTCGCAGTCCAATTTGTGGTTCGTGAACCGCGAACGCCTGTCGGACCTCGGCCCGGCGATTGGACGCGGTGCCGTGTGGATGAAAGAGGATGTCGCAGCGGGCATCGTGTCCGAGCCATTTGGCGTCGCGGGATGGCAGAGGCGCGGGCTGCACCTGCACCACGCGGGCACCACACCCACAACTGTCATTATCGAGGCGAGTGACGCCAAAGGCGGTGGATGGACCAAACTTACCGAGGCAACGCTTCCGCCTTCCGGCGCAACGTGGCTGGAACTCAAGCCCGGCGCAGGGCAAGGCTGGGTGCGCCTGCGAAGCGACAAGTCGCTCAAGCAAGTCACCGCCGCGTTCTCTTTTTCCAACGAAGACCAACGCACTTCGGAAGCATCCGATATCTTCGCAGGACTCGCCGCGCCGGACGATGCGCAGGCCATCTGCGGCACCGTCCGCTCGCGCGGAGAAAACAAGCGCGACCTGCATTTCCTGGCCTCCGCGGGAAACAAAGAAATCGGGCTCTACTCGCTCGACGGAGCGCTCAAGCTGAAGCCCGTCGAAGAGTTGACCGCCGCCGACTATCACCGCGAACACACCCGCATCCCCGCCGGAGTCCTCAGCGCCGATGCAGCATCCGTCGTGTTTATCGACGATAAAGGAAGCCGCTGGCGACTCCCTCGCGGCAGCACCACTGCCGATGCAGCGCCCTCACGCGTCTGCCGCGAAGTTGCCACGGAGCGCGATCTCTTCAACGCCTACGGAACCTTCTTTGAGCTGCCTGCGGAGAATGCGGGCGGGTTCATCAAGGCTCGCGCTGTGGCGACACACAATCGCAGAGTGATGGACTACTGCTCCTATCGCGGGATGCTCATCATGACGGGCGTCCGCGCTGATGCGCCCGCGAGCGAACACATCGTCCGCAGCTCCGACGGCAAGGCCGCACTATGGGTCGGAGCCGTGGATGATCTTTGGAAAGCAGGCAAACCCCGCGGCCTCGGTGGCCCTTGGCGGGACTCCGGCGTAGATGCCGGAAAACCGAGCGACCCATACCTTGCCACCGGCTACGACAAGAAGCGTGTGACGCTTTCCCACAATAGCAGCGCGCCTGTCAAAATGCGGATCGATGCTGACATTACCGGCGACGGTGAATGGGCCGCTGTCCAGTCATTTGAGGTTCCGCCTGGCAAGCTGGTGGAGCACACATTCCCCGAAGCATTCACAGCATACTGGTTCCGAGTCGTCGCTGACAAAGCGACCACCGCCAGCGCGCAATTTACCTACGAGTAGCGGCATCCGTTGTTTCTCGGATTCCGTAAGGAGAGAACGAACTGGCCATTCCTTCCCGCTCCTGTCGTATTCGTTTCAACACTTTGAAAATCATGCCCAAAATCGATCCGTCCAAGCCGCTGAGCAAAAATGTCCACCTTCTGCGCTGGGTCAAAAAGATGGCGGCATTGTGCAAGCCGGACCGCATTCATTGGGTGGACGGCTCGAAAGCTGAATACGACAAGCTGTGCGATGAAATGGTCGAAGGCGGCACGCTCATCCGGCTGAACCCCAAAAAGTGGCCGGGGTGTTTTCTCGCGCGCTCGGACTCCAGCGATGTGGCGCGAGTAGAGGATCGCACGTTTATTTGCAGCGCGGCGAAAGAAGGTGCCGGGCCTACGAATAATTGGGTGAACCCATTTGAGATGAAGAAGACGCTGCGCGGGCTTTTCAACGGCTGCATGAAGGGGCGCACGATGTATGTGCTGGCCTTCAGCATGGGACCGTTGGATTCTCCGATGTCGCAGATCGGCGTGCAGCTCACCGACTCGCCGTATGCGGTCGCGAACATGCGCATCATGGCGCGCATCGGGAAGAAGGTATTCCAATTGATCGACCATTCTGACAAGCGCGTGGTGCCATGTATGCACACGGTCGGCTCGCCGCTCAAGAAGGGGCAAAAGGACGTGCCGTGGCCGTGCAACAAGGAGAAGTACATCGTCCACTTTCCCGAGGCGCGCGAGATATGGAGTTACGGCTCGGGCTACGGCGGCAATGCGTTGCTCGGCAAGAAATGCTTCGCACTGCGAATTGCGTCCGCCATGGCTCGGGATGAAGGATGGATGGCGGAACACATGCTCATCCTCGGCGTCGAGGATCCGCAGGGGAAGAAGACGTATGTCGCCGCTGCGTTCCCGAGCGCGTGCGGTAAGACGAATTTCGCGATGCTGATCCCTCCCGCGCACTTCCAAAAGCAGGGATGGAAAGTGTGGACTGTGGGCGATGACATCGCGTGGATCAAACCGGGCAAGGATGGCCGGTTGCACGCGATCAATCCGGAGGCGGGCTTCTTCGGCGTCGCTCCGGGAACGAGCAATCAAACGAATCCCAACGCGATGGCGTCGCTGCGGAAGAATACGATTTTCACCAACGTCGCGCTTACGCCCGACGGCGGCGTGTGGTGGGAGGGCATGACCGATGAGCCACCTGCGAAGGCGATCGACTGGCAGGGTAACCAATGGACGCCCGAAATCGCGAAGGAGCACGGCGTGAAGGCCGCGCACCCGAACTCGCGCTTCACCGCCCCGGCGTCGCAATGCCCAACCATTGATGCCGACTGGGAAGCGCCGGAAGGTGTCCCCATTAGCGCGATCATTTTCGGTGGACGTCGAGCGACGACAATGCCGCTCGTATATCAGGCGTTCAACTGGAGTTGCGGCGTGTATATGGGTGCCACGATGGGCAGCGAGATGACCGCCGCCGCCGCTGGCACGATCGGGAAAGTGCGCCGCGATCCGATGGCGATGCTGCCGTTCTGCGGATACAATATGAGCGACTATTTCCGCCACTGGATATCAATGCAGCGCTCACTCACCGCCACGCCGCGCATCTTCAATGTGAACTGGTTCCGCAAGGACGCCGATGGCAAATTCCTGTGGCCCGGCTTTAGTGAAAACATGCGTGTGCTGAAATGGATCGTCGATCGCGCAAACGGCCACGGCATGTCGAAGGAAACGCCCATCGGCTGGGTGCCGAACTACAAAGACATCGACTGGACCGGGCTCGATTTCCCCGAGGAGAAATTCAACGAACTGCAACACTTCGATCGCGCCGCATGGCGTCAGGAAATCCTTTCGCACGAAGAGCTCTTCATCGATTTGAAAAGCCATCTACCGAAGGAGCTGATCTACGAGCGCGAGCTGCTCATCTGCCGGATGTAGTTCTCCAACCACAAGCACACTCAATGCAACATTTTGACTACGTCATCGTCGGCAGCGGAATCGCTGGCCTTAGTTTCGCCCTCAAGGCTGCGCGCAACGGCACGGTCGCCATCGTCACCAAGAAGGAGAAAGCGAATAGCAACACTGCCTGGGCGCAAGGAGGGATAGCGTCGGTCACAGACCAGACGGATTCGTTCGACGCTCACGTGAAGGATACGCTCGTGGCGGGGGCGGACTTGTGCGACGAGGATGTGGTGCGGAGCATCGTGGCGGATGGGCCGGAGCGGATCCGGGAATTGATGGAGATTGGTGTGCAATTTGACCACCATGCGGACGGACAGCCGGACCTAACTCGCGAGGGAGGACACAGCGCGCGTCGCATCCTCCATGCGCGGGATGCCACGGGCCGCGAGATTGAGCGGGCGCTGCTGGATGCGGTGGCGGCGGAAGGCCGAATCACGCTCCTGGAAAATCACATGGCTGTGGACCTCATCACGCACCGCAAGCTCGGGCTAGGGGCGGTGCCGGACCGCGTGCTTGGCCTGTATGTCCTGTGTGAGAAAACGGGGGCGGTACTGACGCTGAAGACGGACCGCGTGGTGCTGGCAACAGGCGGTTGCGGGAAAGTGTATCTTTATACAACAAACCCGAACATCGCGACTGGAGACGGTGTAGCGATGGCTTGGCGTGCGGGAGCGAAGGTCGCGAACATGGAGTTCATTCAGTTTCACCCGACCTGTCTTTTTCACCCAAGCGAGCGGAATTTTTTAATCACCGAGGCGATCCGCGGCGAGGGCGGCAAGCTCATCGACCGCGACGGAGTAGAGTTCATGCCGCGCTACGATGCGCGCGGCGCACTCGCTCCCCGGGATATCGTGGCGCGGGCGATCGATGCAGAGATGAAACGAACGGGAGCGCCGTGCGTGTATGTGGACATAAGGCATCGTGGACCGGAGTTTATCCGGGAGCATTTCCCGACAATTTTCGAACGGTGCCTCTCACTCGGCATCGACATTACGAAAGTGCCTATCCCGGTGGTGCCTGCGGCGCACTATCAATGCGGCGGCGTACAAACGGACGACAAAGGTGCTACAAGCCTCCGCGGGCTCTATGCCATTGGCGAAGTCGCCTGCACGGGACTTCACGGCGCAAATCGCCTCGCAAGCAACAGTCTCCTTGAAGCCGTGGTGCTCGCACACCGCGCGGCAATGGCTCTGGCCACCTGGGAACCTGAGAAGGAGCCCCATATCCCGGCGCTGCCCGCGTGGAAAAGCGGACGGGCCAACGACGTGGACGAGTTGGTCGTCATCTACCATAACTGGGACGAAATCCGGCGGCTGATGTGGGACTACGTCGGCATCGTGAGGACCGACAAACGTCTCCAGCGGGCATCCACGCGGCTCCAACGACTGGCGGAGGAAGTGGACGAGTTTTATTGGGATTTCAAAATCACGACAGACCTCCTGGAACTGCGAAACCTCGTCACCGTCGCGTCGATCATCGTGGATAGCGCACTTCTGCGCAAAGAAAGCCGGGGGCTCCACTACACTCTGGATTATCCGGACCAGAGCGACATCTATCATCGCCCCACCGTGTTGCAGCGGTAGCCCGAAGCATCTGCGCGCGAAAAGCAGAACGCCGCTCCCGTTAATAGAGAGCGGCGTTCGCTAAATCGTGTGAGTGAGGTCGAACTTACTTCTTCTTGTGACCACCGACGAACTCTTCTTTCGAGAGCTTGCCATCACTGTCCTTGTCCTTCTTCTTGAAGATTTCCTCGGCCTTTGTCGGGTCTTTTTTGCCCATTGGGCCGGCTTTGAACTCTTCGAGCGAGATTGAACCATCGTTGTTCGAGTCGAGCTTCTTCATTACCTCTTCTGGATTCGCGTGAGCGCGTTTGCCTTCGCCTTTCTTGGCTCCGGCTTCAGCAGGAGCGGCGGGTTTCGCTTCCGCTGGTTTGGCTTCATCAGCGGCGCTTGCCATGAAGGCGCTTGCGGTGATGGCTACGATGCTTGTCAGGATTTTTTTCATGTGTGTTTTTATTGGTTTGTTTGTTGCCGGCTTTCGGCCCGGAGCTGACCTCTTGCGAGTTCGACTGCTGTAAACGAATAGCCATGCAACGGAATATCGAGACGGGATTTTTCAAAATAAATTCAATCCGCCTTCCAATCTCTCCTGTAACCCAGCAGTTTCGCCCCTCGTCCAATTAATGATGAAACTCGTTTTTTCCGTCAGCGCCGCACTTTCCCTTTCACTCCACGGGGCAGAAAGTGCCGCCGCTCTGGCATTCAAAATCCTCGACCGGGACCATGACGGAAAGATCGTGGCTTCTGAAGTGGAGCGCTCGCCGTGGGTCGAGCGCCTCGACACCGACCACGATGGCGGCGTGTCGCCTGCGGAACTTGCGCATGGTTGGGACGAGCACCCGGTGCTTCGCAGCGCGCTGGCAAAACGGTTCCCTCGAATCCTCGGCTATCCCGAACCGGAAGCCGCGAATCCTTCCAAGCCAGCGGATGCGTCGCCCCGACAAGGCGTCGTGACGCTCCGGGCCGCTGAGCACGGCGTCGGCTCGCGCATCAGCGACATTGCGTTGACTTCACTTGATGGACGAGCGGTGCGCATTTCGCAGGCTGGCGAAAAGAAGGCGCTCGTCATCGCGTGCGTGAGCACCTCCTGCCCAGTCGGGAAACGTTTCATTCCCACACTGGCTGCGCTCGAAAAGGAATACGCACCAAAAGGCGTATCGTTCATTTTTCTCGCGACGACCAAAACTGATACGGACGCCGAACTGCTTGCAACAGGCCTCGCAGGACCGATCGTTCGCGATACTCCCGACAACACCGCGATGCGGGCGCTGGGCGTTCTTTCCAAGACCGATTGTTTCGTTCTCGATGCTCGGCAAACCCTGCAATACCGCGGTGCGGTGGATGACCAATACGGGCTCGGCTACTCGCTCGACGCCGCCAGGACGAAGCTCCTCGCTGCCGCTCTCGACGCCACGCTTGCAGGCCGCACGCCCGATATTGCGGCGACCGAGGCTCCCGGATGTATCATCGATCTCGCCGATGCTCCGCCGCCGAAATCGAGCGATGTTACTTATCACAACACCATCTCGCGCCTGCTCGCCGCGAACTGCACGGAATGCCATCGCTCAGGTGGAGTTGCGCCGTTCTCGCTTGAGACGAACGAAAACGTCGTTGAGCACGCGGGAATGATTCGCAAGATGGTGGACCAGCGGCTCATGCCGCCGTGGTTCGCAGCGCCGCCCGCCGCCGGACAACACTCGCCGTGGGCGAACGACCGCTCGCTGTCGGAAAGAGACCGCGCGAATCTGCTCGGCTGGCTCGCCGCCGGACGCCCTGCCGGAGACCCGAAAGACGCGCCGCTCCCGCGCATCCGCGACCAGAGCGAGTGGGCCATCGGCAAGCCCGACGCAATTTTCCAAATCACCGAGCCCATCACCGTCGCCGCCACCGGCACGATGCCCTACCAGACCGCCCGCGTCGCCACTGGCTACACCGAGACCAAATGGGTCAGCGCCGTGGAAGTCATGCCCACCGCTCGCGATGTCGTCCATCACGTCCTCGTTTTTGCAGACGGGCCCAGTGGATTGCTCAACAAAGTCCTCAACCGGAATGGCGATGAAAGCGGCGGTTTTTTTGCCATCTACGTCCCCGGTAACAACACGCTCGTCTATCCTTCCGGTTACGCCAAAGCCCTTCCCTCAGGCTCCGCACTCCGCTTTCAGATTCACTACACGCCGAACGGCCGCGAAGTCCGCGAGCAAGTCCGCATCGGCCTCCGCTTCGCGCCGGGAAAGCCGGAATACGTGGTGGAAAATGCGGGCATCAGCACGCACCGGTTCGCCATTCCGCCGGGCGATGGAAACTATCGGGTGGACGCCACGCTTCCTGTCCCGCGAGATGCGCGAATCCTCGGTTTCCTGCCCCACATGCACCTGCGCGGAAAAGCATGGCGTTACACGGTCCGCACGCCCGACGGAAATACCGAAACACTCCTTGATGTACCGCGCTACGATTTCAACTGGCAGCTTCTCTACCGCTACTCCGAGCCGCGCCTGCTCCGTGCGGGCAGCGTCATTCAGGCCAGCGGATGGTTTGATAACAGCGCGGCGAATCCGGCGAATCCCGACCCGACCAAGACCGTAAAATGGGGGCCGCAAACAACCGACGAAATGATGCTCGGATACGTCGAGTATTTCCTGCCGAAATAGCGGGTTACTTCCGAACGGCCTTGACGACAATGGAGTCCGGTTCGGTGCCGCCTTCATCGCGGAGCGCGATCGGCTCACCTGCGGGTGCGAATTTCTTCGCGAACTTTGCGCGGTCTTTTCCACGGACCAAATAGAGGGCAGCCTCGCGCGGCGCTGATGCCGCGTCGGGGACATAAGTGAACGCTTTCGGATCGAGGTAGAATAGGACGCCGAGAAGCGGCGCGTAATCATCGAGCTCGAATGCGTGAATCGTCTGCCCGTTCCTGCGCTCTTCGATCTGCTCCGCGAAGGGACGGATATCCTCATGCTGCCGCATCACGGGCACGGCGATCGTCGCCATGACGATCATTCCCAGCGCCGCAACAATTCCGGTCCAAATCGTGAGGTGGAGCGTCTCATGAAGCCGTCGCCGCAGTTGCATGAGACACAGCGATGCACCCACCACGAATAAAAGCGCAAGGCCCGATAACCACATCGGCGCGACGCCGGCAGTGCGCTCATTTGAAGCCACGGAAAACGGCCCGACCAGCGCGGCGAGGAACATCAAAAAAGTCAACCCGAACAGCGCATACCGCCACCAATGCCGAAAGCGGCGAGGGCAATTCCAAAGCACAGGAGCGAGGATGAGGCTGAACGGCGCGACCAGCGGCTGCACATATCGTGGCAGAACGCCGGGAATCAGCAGAAGAACCAAGAAGCAAATCACTACCGCATTGCGCGCGCCGTTGAGCACGGAGCAGCCTCGCGGATACATCGTGTCATTCATTCCGCGCATCCACAGCAACGGAGCAAAAAAGACCCACGGCAGATGATTCGACAGACCGTTCGGGATATTGAGCAGGTATTTTTTGACATCCATTTCCGCACCCGTGACCCGCTCGACAAACTGGCGATTCCAAACGCGCCCGGCATCCGCCGCTGCGACCTCTTGAAAATACGGAATCGCCCACGCCGCGACAATCGCAGCGAAAAGCAGAATCCCCACGCCGTGCGCCGGGCTCCAGAGCGCGGACAGCTTTCGCTCGCGGACAAGAACCGCGCAGACTACCGCGTAGAAAAAGAGCAGGTGCAGCGGTGCTTTGGCGAGCAGCGCGAGGGCATTGAAGATCATCGGAAACAACCACAATCGCCATGACGAATCCCCTCGCGCCCATCCGCTGAGCCACAGAACTACGGCGATCCCGCTTAGCCCCACATAGACCGCCTCCAGTTCGGCGAGCCGGCATTTTTCGATCGTGGCGACTTGCGTCATCATGACGATGGCCGCGACGAGCGATTCCTCGGTGATGAGCCAGCCTTGCGTCGCCACGATGATCACGATGGCGAGAGCGAGTACGCTGAGCACACTCGGAAGCCGCGCGGCCCAAGTGTTGTGGCCAAAAATCTTCATCGACCCGGCCATGCACCACTGCACGAGCGGAGGTTTGCGCAGAAAGGGTTTGCCGCCGACGTAAGGGACAATCCAGCTTGCATCCTGATCCTCCAACATCGTCACCGCAGGCATGATCCTTCTACCTTCTTCACCTTTGAGTTCAGTCGAGCCCAATCCCGGGAGGAAGATTCCTGCCCAAAGGGCAAACACAATTAATAACGCAGTCACTCGGGTCATTGCGGCTGTTTTCGCTACTCGCGGCGTGTTGGGGAAGTTCTTTCCGTTGCTCATTTTCACTACCACCGTTTCCGCAGAACCGCTGCCAAAGCCGGTATGCGAGCATGTGCTGCTCGTGGTGTGGGACGGGATGCGCCCGGACTTCATCCGCGAAGACCTCACACCAAATGCGTGGTCACTGGTGAAACGCGGGACGTTTTTCGCCAAGAATCATTCCTCTTACATCACCACGACCGAGGTCAACGGCACAACGATCGCCACCGGCATGAAGCCGCATCATCACGGCATCTTCGCCAACAGCGAGTATCGCCCGGATGTGAACATCACCTTCCCGATCGCCACGCAGGATGCCTTGAGCATCCGCGTCGGCGACGCATTGCGCGGGGGGAAATGGCTGCTCGCCCCGACCATCGCGGAAACCGTGCGCAAAGCCGGTGGCAGCACGGCAATCGCTGGCACCAAGGAAGTGGCGCTGCTGCACGATCGAGCTTTCGACCGCACGGGCGCGGCTCCGCATATTTTCCAAGGAAAAACAAGGCCCAACTCGCACCTCAAATCGCTGACGGAAGCAATCGGTCCGTGGCCGAAAGTTCCCGCCGACAATGCGGCATACTCCGCAGGACAGGAAATGCCCGACGACTGGCAGCCATCGTCGAACACCGCGCAGAACCGGTGGACCACCCGCGCGCTCGTGGAGCACGAATGGAAGAACTCCATCCCGCGCTTCAGCACACTCTGGCTCGGCGACCCTGACTACTCGCAACATTTGACCGAGCCCGGCTCGCCGACTGCGCTGGCGGCGATTCAGGACAGCGACCGGCATCTCGGCCTAGCGCTCGCGGAACTCGAAAAGCGCGGCGCGTTGGAGAAAACGAATGTCTTTCTCGTGAGCGACCACGCCTTCTCGACGCTCGAAAGGCCTGTCGCCCTCGGCAAGCGTCTTGCGGCGTGGGGCAGCAGCACAGCGGCAAAAAGATTCCTGGTCGTTTCCCGCTTTCGGGGCACGCCGCGCCCGGATGAAGTGCTGCTCATCACCACCGGAGGGAGTTCGTTTTTCTACGTGCAGCGCAAGGATCCGGTCATCATCGCGGAAATTGTGGACTGGCTTCAGCGCAGCGATTTTGCGGGACCAGTGCTTACGAAGGACGGCGCGAACGGCACGTTTAAGTTGTCGGACGTGTTCATCGATACCCCCGATGCGCCGGACATCGTCATGAGCGCAAGTTGGTCCGGAAAGACCAACGCATACAACGTCCCCGGACTGCTCGCGGGCGACGGGAAGCTGCCGGGCGGAACACACGGCTCACTCAGCGAGTGGTGCATTCGCAACACCCTGCTCGCAGCCGGACCCGACATCCGGCGTGGATTTCGCGATGAACTGCCCAGCGGAAACGTCGATGTCGCGCCCACGATTTTGCATCTCCTCGGCATCACGCCAACCGTCGCGATGGACGGGCGCATCCTCACCGAAGCACTCGACGAAAACCACAATCCGCCCGTCGCCGAAACCAAGCGCATCGAAGCAACCCGCGATCTCGGCGACGGCAAAACGTGGAAGCAATACCTTCAATTTACCACTCTCGGCGACGCGGTGTATCTCGATCAGGGAAACTCGAACGCCGCGCAGTAGCAATTACAGGCGCTCCAGAATCCGGCACAATTCGCGACTGTCGCGCCCTGGATGCGTGGAAGTCGGAACCCATTCCGCGATCATTTTGAAGGAACGCCCGAAGCGCTCTTCAAGTTCATCTTTGGAAGATCCAAAAGGCGGACCTTCCTCGCCGGGGTCCATATCGGGATTCATGTAAAAGATCGCAAGCATTCGCCCGCCCAGCGCGAGCGCCCCTGCTACGGCGGTCACGTAATCATCGCGCCGGGCGGGAGGAATCGCGCAAAAGCACGTATGCTCGAAAATCCAATCGAACGAGCCTCGCATTGCCGAAGGCAGCGCGAATAGATCGGCCACTTGGTAGCGTTCGCCGCCAACGAGCGGATGTTTTTTTGCTCCTGCTACAGCCGACGGGGCGATGTCCAAACCGACGACTTCATCCGCAGTCGCAGCAATCGCTCGCACGTCATGGCCAAAGCCACAACCGGGCACGAGCACGCGACCTTGGAGGGGATAGCGACGAAGAAATGCGATGAGCTCGGGATGCGGCGTTCCTTTTTCCCAAGGCGTCTCGCCCTTCGTGTAAAGCTGTTCCCAGTCACTCATAGCGCGCGCCTCCAGATGCTCGCCTGCGCGACGCTCCATTGATACTTCCGCGTGTGTTCGCGAATGAGGAACGGCAAATCCTTCGTTTCGCGCAGCGAAAATGCGGGCTCCAGCGCTGCGACGAGACCGTCGAGCGTCGAGCGCTCCTCGCTCCCACCGATCCATTTTTCTCTCGGCGTGAACTCGGGGAGCCACGTGTATGGGCTTGTAAGAATCAACTGCCCGCCCGGACGCACCAGCCCCGGAAGCGCAGCAATAAAGCGCTCTGGAGCTGGGAGTCGGTCCACAAGATTCGCGGCAAAAACAACATCGAACGTCCCAATATCGTGCCGCATTGCGCACGCATCTCCGCATTCAAACTGAACCCGGCCCGCGTCGATGCCCTTGGGAATCCGTGCGGTGAGCGTGGTGAAACGATCGCCTTCATCCGTGCGGCGATAGCTCAGACTACCGCCGGATTGCAGCACTTTGGCCGCCTCGATAAAGCGAGCGGAAAAGTCGAACGCGACGACTTCCTGACAATGCCGGGCGAGCTCCAGAGATGAGCGCCCAACCGCGCAACCGACATCCAAAGCGCGCGCCGACGGTGGCAAAGATTTTGTGTCGAGACACTCGGTGACGCAGCGGACGGCGTAGTCGAGCGCGTCGTGTGGGCCAGTCGGCCAAGGGAGAATTTCTCCGGGCGCTCCATAGTGGAAGAGCAGGTATTCGTTGAGAAGCTTGTCGGTCTCGTATGGATTCATCGCATTGTTCTACGCGAAGTTTTCGCATTACGGCACGTCAATCCTCAACAATGCTTGCGTCCTGTCGCTAAACGTCGCCTGCACCGCGAGGGAGCCATTCGTGCTGTAGCTGCGACGCGCGCCAAGACTGCCGGGGAGCGCGTTGAGAAGCGTAAAGCCCGTGAGCGTTTTTGCTCCGGCTGGGAAAGTGATGGAGTCGCCGGTGCGCAGAAGTTGCCGCACGATGCCCGCGGAGTCTGCGGCCCAAAGCCCGAGTTTGTTTCCGCTATTTACGGCGCGTCCTTTTACCTGCGCGACGAAGACCGGACCGATTCCATCCGGCAGCACGAACGTTGCGAATTTACTCCACATCGTATCGGCGAGGTCTGTGCCATCGGGTGCCGCCGCCGCAGAACCTAGAGCAGCAATGGTTGCGGGAGCATTCACGCCATTGCTCAGCCAAAGCGCATTTACGCTGGGTCCGCGCGCTACCGATGCCCGCTGGCTGCCGAAGAAGAGAACGGCGCCTGCCGAGTTGATGACCGGGTCGGAAAATGCGGCGAATGCTCCCAAGGCCGCGTCTTCACCGAGAAGCTCGTTGAACGTCGTGCCGTTGGCCGAGCGAAGGATTGCCGTATCGTTTTCTTTAGACACACCGGGCTGAATTGCTTTGGTCACGCTGACCGTAATACCGGGGCCGCCCAGCGCCGGAATCCCGATATCCGCAAGACGAGCGGGAATTCCTGAAGTCGTTGCGTTGGTCTGCAAAAGAAGGGTCTGCTGGCCGCTATTCGCGAGCTTCACAAATGCGACGCGCTTATCGGCCAGCGTGAGTTTTGCCAGTGTCTCGCTCGCATCATTCCATCGCCCTTGCCCAGCGGATGTTGATGAAGGTTGAAGGACCGTCAGCTTTTTCACGCTAGAGCCGAACAATGTCGCGCCGGTCCGCGCGAGCACCGTTCCAGAAGATGCGCCGTTGATTCGAATGAGCACCGTGTCGTTCGCGGCGGTGACCAGGCCGGTTTGCGGCGAGAGCTTCACCAGAGCGATGAGTGCATCGTCGGTTATTGACACGCTGAGGACCGATTTGAGCTTCATCGACATTCCGGGAACGTTCTGCCCTTCGCGGAGGACCGCCGTGAGCGAGCCAAAAAGATCCGTCCACACGCCCTCGTCCTCGCCGCCTTTCACTCCGCTGAGTTTCGCGCCGAAAGCGACCTTCCCACGTCCGGAAATCAGCGGATCGTAGAACGACTTAAAGACTC
>JAYSTZ010000710.1:0-6288 GCA_043719365.1 Verrucomicrobiaceae bacterium
TGGCGGCGGCGCGGTTCGACGACGCCGGCAAACTCGTGAAGGTGGAGCGTGTGCTGGCGGAGTTGGCGTTCAAGCGAGCTACGGACTTCAAGATCGGGCCGGACGGTGCGCTCTACATCGCGGAGGTTGGCGACCAATGGACGGGCAACACGCAGAGCCAAATCACGCGCGTGATTTATCGTCGGGGAAATCGCCCGCCGCACGCAATGCTGAGCGCAAATCGCACGGCGGGAAAGCTGCCGCTGGAGGTGGCATTTGATACGAGCGGCTCGCGCGACGCGGACGGCGGCGAGCTGAAGTTTGCATTCGATTTCGGCGACGGGAAGGACGCACTTGGAACGAAAGCAACGCATGTTTTCAAGACGGCGGGCGTGTGGCCTGTGACGCTGACGGTCACAGATGCACAAGGCGCAATGGCGAAGTCTGTCGTCACCATCGCTGCGGGAAATGAAACGCCCGCAGTAAAGTTCACCGCCCCGCTCGACGGCAGTTTTTTGGAAGGTAATGAAGTCGCCTGGAACGTGAGCGCCACAGACGCCGAAGACGGCGCAGTGCCGCCTGAGACCATGCTCATCCAAATGGAAAAGCGCGACCGAGCGAACACGGAAGACCTGCATCCGGGGCTCGCGCTGATGAAGCGCACGACGTGTTTTGCGTGTCACAACGCGACGGAGCAAAGCGCCGGTCCACCATACGCTGCGGTGGCAGCCAAGTATCACACGGACCCCGGCGCACGGACGCAATTGCAGGCGAAGATCATCAACGGCGGCGCAGGCGTTTGGGGCGCGCTTCCGATGCCGCCGCATCCGCAGCACACGCCCGCAGAAGCCGCGCAAATGGTGGATTGGGTGCTCTCGCTCGCCCAACGCCAAATCACCACGCTCCCCCGCGCAGCAGAGGGCAAGGCCGCGGTGCCGACGCGCCCCGGAGGCTTTGGCCGCGCGGACAATACGGTGATTCTTCTCACCGCGAGCGCTACGGATAAAGGCGCGAACGGACTGCCGGCGCTCCGCGGAACATCCGAGGTCCAGGTGCGGAGCAGACGCCAGCGCGCCGCATTTTTCGACCACAGCGACAAGGCGGACAGCCAAGACAATCTCGACCAAGGCGGACTCGTCGCACGCATCCAGCCCGGCGGATGGATCTCATTTGACCGCATCCGGCTGCAAGATTTCGGAAGACTAAAACTCAGTGGATGGCCGCAAGGCAGCGCGCCGCTCACGGTGGCGATCTTCGCCGGAGATAAGGAACTCGCACGTCAAACTCTCTCGCCGGGCCCTGCATTCAGCAAACAGCCGCCGGAGTTCCAATCTGCGATGCCGTCCGCGACACCCGGCGCGCCGCAGCAAATTCGCGTGAAGATGGACGGTCCAGCGGGGAGCGTGCTGGATGTTATGTGGGTGGAGTTTCAGCGACCGTAGTTGGCGGGGATCTATCGCTGAGGATTTCTGTGCTTTGCCGGAGCTACATTAGCCGGCACAGGCTCCGCCGCGTGGTTTTCTTTGATTCGCGTGAACATGACGATTCCGACGACCGCCATGATGTGCAGCGCAATGAAAACCGAGATCGCTCCAAAAACCAACGTCGATACGAAAAGCAACACTCCGTGAGCCGGGCGCGATCCAAATATGGCGACGAACGCGAAACTCGCGGCGGCGAGAAGAAAAAGAATACCGATGCCGAAAACCCACGTCGTAAAGAAGCCGACGATCAGGCACCAGATTCCCCGGCGAATGAGCGGGTCGCGTATGGCATTGGGCATTCAACGAATCTGATCGCTGAACCCACGGCGGACAAGCCATCGTTTCACTGCGTCCGAATGAAACTAACGCATCCGTGGAATCCGGTTCCTGAGCTTTCGCCAAGTTTGCTCCCTCGTATGCCTCCTTGAAAGTTGCTTTGCCTCGTAACTTCTGGTTTCAGCGTAGCGTCCTAACGGTGATTCTTTATATGAAACCAATCGCGCTCCTTGCCGCACTCCTCTGCACAATCACAGCCCACGCTCGCCTCGGTGAGACGGAAGGCCAATCGCAACTCCGTTACGGACAGCCACGTGAGGATCTTGCAGGTCCGAATGACAAACCTCTTCTCCCGGGGGGCGTTGAGAAGGCCTATGAATACCAAGGCTGGCGCGTGCGCGCGGCGTTTGTCGGCGGATTTTGTCATCGCATCGAGTACGCGCACATTCCGGTGGATGGGCAGTTGGTGAATATCACGGATGCGGAAGTCGCAAAGATCCTGGAGGCCGAGAAGGGCTCTTCTTCCTGGAAGGAGGAGAAGTCGAAAACGCCGCTGGAATTCAAAGGGCTCGAGAAAGGACTGAAGAGCGCATTTAAGATCAACAAATGGGTGCGGAGCGACAAAGCGAAAGCAGAGACTGCGCTGGGCCTCGTGCTGAAGCTCGAAAGCCGTGATGCCGAGGAGCTGGAGAAGAAACTCTCGAAGCTGCCGAAGCCTCCGGGTGTGAAACCGACGATACCGTCGTTTTAGTCGGCGATAGCAGCAGTTTGACGTCCAAACCTGTGCGTGGCGGGCTATTAAAAGCGTCATGATTTTCCGCTTACGCCTCCCCATCGCCACCATCGCACTTTGCCTGCCAGCGTGGTCGGCCGATGCGAAGAAGATGAACGTCCTCTTTATTGCGGTGGACGACATGAACAATGACCTCGGTTGTTACGGGCATCCGCTCGTGAAATCACCGAACATCGACCGCCTCGCCGCGCAAGGAGTGCGCTTCGATCGGGCGTATTGCCAGTTTCCGCTTTGCTCGCCGAGTCGCTCGTCTTTGATGACCGGACTCCGGCCCGATTCGACGCGGGTGTTCGATTTGCAGTATCGTTTCCGCCAGGGATTGCCCGGCGTGGTGACGCTCTCGCAGTGCTTCGGGCAGGCGGGCTACTATGCGGCACGGGTCGGCAAGATTTACCACTACGGAAACCCCGGAGACATCGGCACCAGCGGCCTGGACGATCCGCAGTCGTGGCAGGAATTTTACAATCCCGCCGGGCGCGACAAGACCGCTCTGGAGCCCGAAATTGTCAACCACACACCGAGGCGCGGGCTCGGCTCATCCATGTCCTTTCTGGCTGACAAGACAGGAAATGACGAAGAGCACACGGACGGGAAAGTCGCGACGCAGGCCATCGAGTTGCTGGAGAAACACAAGAGCGAGCCGTTCTTCCTCGCCGTAGGCTTTTATAAACCGCACTGCCCGTACGTCGCGCCGCAGAAATACTTCGACCTGTATCCGCTTGAGAGAATCACACTGCCTGCGATTGCGCCTGGTTTTGAAAAGAACGCCGTCCCGGCTGCTCTCGCATCCACAAATCCGTGGCCCTATTACGGAGTCACGCCGGATCAGGCCCGCGAAAACAAGCAGGCCTACTATGCGGCAATTTCGTTTGTGGATGCGCAAATCGGGCGGGTGCTCGACGCACTCGATCGTCTTGGTCTGAGGGATAGTACGACCATCGTTTTTTGGAGCGACCACGGGTACCACCTCGGCGGGCACGGGCTTTGGGCAAAGCAGAGCTGCTTTGAAGAAAGCGCACGCATTCCATTTATCATCGCGCCGCCTGCCTCGAAATCTGCCGGCAAAGTTTGCGCCCGCACGGTCGAATTGATCGATATTTATCCCACGCTCGCCGACCTCGCGAAGGTCGCTGCGCCGAAGAATTTGCAGGGCGCGAGCCTCCGCCCGCTGCTCGACGATCCTGCATCGCAGTGGAATCGTCCGGCTTACACGCAGGTCCAGCGCGGCGGCTTCCCCGGTCACAGCGTTCGCACTGAGCGCTGGCGCTATACGGAGTGGGGTGGCGGCGCAAAGGGCACAGAGCTTTACGACTACAGCAACGACCCGCAGGAACTCAAAAACCTCGCATCATCGCCCGAGCACGCTGCCACCGTGGCTGAACTAAAGGCATTGCTGAAAACCGTCCATCCGGCGCCCGTCGAAGGCGGGAAAGCCGCAGGCGGCGGGAAGAAACAACAGGCAGCGGAGTAGTCCGGCTATCGTCTGAATCAAAGGCCCTTCGCCGCGATGTCGGTGCGAAATTGCGCGCCGTCAAAACTGATGCCGCTCGCTGCTGCGTAGGCACGATCCCGCGCTTCGGCGAGGGTGGGTGCGAGTGCTGTGACCCCGAGCACGCGTCCTCCGGCAGTGACGATGCGGGTGCCGTCGCGCTTTGTGCCTGCGTGGAAGACGGTCGCATTTGCGTTGGCGAGGCCGGTGATTTCTTTTCCGCTCGTGTAGGCCTCCGGGTAACCGCCGCTGGCGAGGATGACGCATACCGCGGAGTCAGGGCTCCACTTTGGCGCGACGTTCGCGAGCCGCCCGTCGATGGTTGCCTCCAGCATTTCGACGAGGTCGCTTTCGAGTCGTGTGAGCAGGACCTGCGTCTCGGGGTCGCCGAACCGGCAGTTAAACTCCAGCACCTTCGGGCCGTCCTTCGTCACCATCAGGCCGGGGAAAAGCATCCCGCGAAAATCCAGTCCATCGGCCTTTAGCCCGACAAGGAAACGATCGAGCACCTCGGTGCGCACGCGTTCCTCAAGTTCCGGAGGCAGCACTTTATCCGCGGGGCTGAACGTGCCCATGCCGCCGGTGTTCAATCCTTTGTCGCCGTCCAGTGCGCGTTTGTGATCCTGTGCGCTGGGGAAAAGCAGATAGCTCGATCCGTCCACGAGGGCGTGGATGCTGCACTCTTCGCCTTCGAGAAACTCCTCAATCACCACTTCTGCACCGGCGTCGCCGAACTTGCGCTCCTCCATGATTTCGCGAATCGCGGTCTCCGCTTCGGCGTGCGTCCCGGCGATGATGACGCCTTTGCCGAGCGCGAGGCCGCTCGCCTTCACAACGATCGGCGTATTCATTTTCGCCGCAAAAGAGCGGGCCTCGCTCGCATCGGAAAATTGCCCGCTGGCCGCTGCCGGGATATTGTGGCGGAGCATGAACTCCTTCGCAAAAACCTTCGATGACTCAAGCCGCGCAGCCGATTGATTCACGCCGAAAATGCGCAGTCCCTCGGCTTCGAAACGGTCCACGATTCCGGCCGCCAGCGCGTCGTCGGGACCGACAACGGTGAGCGCAATCCCTTCGTCCTTCGCAAACGCGACGAGCGCGTCGTGCTCGGAGATCTTGATTGGGACGCAGGTCGCGAGGTCGGCGATGCCGCCATTTCCGGGCGCGCAAAATACCGCCGAGACGCGCGGCGATTGCCGCAGTTTCCAAACGAGCGCGTGTTCGCGCCCACCGCTACCGATGACGAGGACTTTCATGCGCGCGAAGAAACGGGAATGCCCCGCGATTGGCAAGGGGCTTCACAAATTGTCAGCGCGGCCCCGCAGTCATCGCGTCGATCGCAGCAGACCGAAACGTGCGCTGAAGCCCGTGAAAAACGCGCCGCCTCCGACCTGGTGCGGGAGGAAGACGAACGCCACTTCATCATCCTTCGCGAGTGTCATCGAGGCGCGGCGCGTGAGCGGCTGCATGTCTGCACGAGTGGATTGGATGAATAGAACTGAGGTGCCGACAGTGGCGTTTTTGGGGAATTGGACGACGTTGAGTCCGATGGGTTTTTCCTTTTGTGAATAGCCGCTGATTCCCCCGATACTCAGCTCCAGCAGATAGTCGCCCGCTTGCGGGGCGATGAATGTGAGCACGAATGATTCAGTTCCGTTTGCGCCGAAGCAACCGGCGCGATCTTTGCGCCCGCCTGCGATCCACCGGAGCGACGGCCCGGTGAAAAAGCCCGGCTCCTCCAGCCAGGCGACGTTGTTTTTCCATGCCGCGCGGGTGAGTCCCGCAGTAGCGTCGAGCGAGGGAGTGCGCGGGAGCGGCTGCCAGTAGAGCCGCCAAAGCGGGCGGTCGCCGAGCCGGTATTCCGGTTCCGCGACCCAGTGTGTTGCGGGCTGCGGGAGTGCGAAGACGCGGGATGTTTCGCGTCCATCCTCAGCGCGCATGGGCGCGGCTTCGGCCAGTGGAACAGCCGGAATCGGCGGTGGATTTAGAATGAAATCGGGAGTGAGCGGCGGCGGCAAAGGATGCGGCCCCGGCTTTCCCGCAGAGAGGAAAACTTCGAGAGCGGACGTGATTGCGGCCGTATAGTGCGTGTAGCCCTTTGCGTGGGGATGGCACGTGTCGTTTGAGAAATCCTCCCACTGCAATCTCCCGCCGAGAAACTCCGTGGCGACCGTTTGTCCGACGGCAATCATGGGGACTGCATAGTGTTGCGCTGCGACTTCATGGCGCGAGACGGAGAGCGGAAACCAGCCTTTGCGGTAGAACTC
>JAYSTZ010000072.1:0-2048 GCA_043719365.1 Verrucomicrobiaceae bacterium
GCGTGGACAATTCGGGGGTCGAGGAGTCCAGCCTTTACACGAAACCCGAGGAGGTGGCCGAAGCCTACTCAACGCTCTCGAAGATCAGCCCGAACTTCACGATCGCGGCGGCATTTGGAAATGTGCACGGCGTTTACAAGCCGGGCAACGTGAAGCTCAAGCCTGCGATCCTGAAGAGTTCACAGGATTACATTGAGAAGAAGCTGGGCACTGGCCCGATGCCTGTGAACTTTGTCTTCCACGGCGGGTCGGGTTCCACCCGTGAAGAGATCCGCGAAGCGATCAGTTACGGAGCGATCAAGATGAATCTCGATACGGATGTGCAATGGGCTTTCTGGGATGGCGTGCGCGGTTACGAGGCGAAGAACCACGATTATCTGCAAGGCCAGATCGGAAATCCAAAGGGCCCGGACGCGCCCAACAAAAAACAGTATGATCCCCGCGGCTGGCTCGGCGCCGCGGAAGACTCCGCCACCAAGCGTCTGCTCGTTTCGTTCGAGGATTTGAACTGCGTGGGTCGCAATGCCTGAACGATCTCCACTGTGCTGCTCACGGCTCTTGCCTAAAACCTCGTAACAAAAAGCATGTCAGAATCTGCCGCTTTCAAATCCGCCGTGGACCAATCGGTGAACGGCCTCAAGTCGCTCATCCAGTCCCACCTCAAGTTCAGCCTGGCCCGCGACTCGGGCACGGCGAGCAAGCGCGACTGGTGGCTGGCCACTTCGAAAGCGGTCCACCAGATCATCATTGAGCGGATGATCGCGACACAAGCGGTGCATCACCAAAAGAATGTGAAGCGGGTTTACTACTTCTCGCTCGAGTTTTTGATGGGGCGTCTTTTCTCGAACAGCCTCTACAGCGCGGGCGTTTTCGACGAGATGGAACATGCCTTGCACGAACTTGGGTTCGACACGGAAGTTCTCCGTCGCGAGGAGTACGACATGGGTCTCGGTAACGGCGGCCTCGGTCGCCTGGCCGCCTGTTTCCTTGATTCGCTTGCTACACTCGACCTGCCGGCAATCGGCTACGGCATCCATTACCAATACGGACTTTTTAAACAGGAGTTCCGGAATGGTCATCAAGTCGAACTGCCCGACGCGTGGCAGCACTTCGGCACACCATGGGAGATCGTGCGTCCGGAACACGCGGTGCAGATTCAGATTTTTGGCGAAGTCGAAAATGTCTTTGATGATCGCGGCAACTACGTGCCGCGCTGGACGAATACGAAGAAGATCGTCGGCGTCCCGTATGACATTCCGATTCCCGGTTTCGGCACGAACACGGTGAACTTTCTGCGACTGTGGGAATCCAAAGCGCCCGAGGATTTCGACTTTGAAGCGTTCAACCGCGGCGGATATGAAGAGGCGGTTCGCGAGAAGAATACGAGCGAGACAATCTCGAAGGTGCTCTACCCAAACGACAAGACGGAAAGCGGAAAAGAGCTGCGCCTTGTGCAGCAGTATTTCTTCGTGGCGTGTTCGCTGCGCGACATCTTCCGCCGCTTCCGCAAGGACAACGAAGACTTTGAGGACTTCCCGGAGAAGGTCGCCATCCAGCTCAACGACACGCACCCTGCGGTCGCAATCGTAGAGCTGATGCGGCTCTTCCACGATGACTTCGCGATGCCGTGGGACAAAGCGTGGGGGCTCGTCACGCGGACGTTTGCCTACACGAACCACACGCTGCTGCCCGAGGCGCTCGAAAAATGGAGCGTTGGACTTTTCCACAAAGTGCTGCCGCGGCACCTGCAACTCATCTTCGAAATCAACAAACGATTCCTCGAGGAGGTGGAGGCGAAATGGCCCGGTGATGCGGAGAAGAAGCGAGTGCTTTCGATCATCGAAGAAGGTCACGTGCAGATGGTGCGGATGGCGCACCTGTCGGTAGTCGGCGGCCACTCGGTGAACGGCGTGGCGGCCCTTCACACGCAATTAATCAAGAGCGACCTCTTCCCCGAGTTCGACGCGCTCTATCCAGGCCGCTTCAACAACAAGACCAACGGCATCACTCCGCGCCGGTGGCTGCTCGCGTGCAATCCGAGGCTGAGC